>CAIJYI010000031.1 GCA_903824855.1 uncultured bacterium
CGTTATCACCCATAAATAATGTTACCGAACATCCAGCGGATATCCCATAAATAGGTTACCGTAGTTGTCATATGAATATGGCAACAAAAAACGAGATATTTGAGCGATACAAAAAGGAATATTGGAAAGCAACCAGAGTGCGAAAAGGTGAAATTCTCACTCATGTGGTTGATGTGGTTAAAATGCATACAAAATCGGTCGTGAGAAGATTCGGCAGGCTTCAAACAAAAGAAAAATCATATCTCGATACTCGTGGTCGTCCGGTTGTTTTTACCAAAGATGCCGACGCTGCACTCGAAACAATTTGGGAAGCAGCGAACTGTCCGTGTGGAGAGTTGTTGTATCCTTCCATTCGCGAATATGTCGCAATCCTGCAAAGAGACAAACAATGGAAACATGGAGATGTCGCAACGGGAAAACTTCTTGCGATGAAAGATCATACGGTAAGAAGAAGAGTTTCTTCTTTTGATAAAGCGAAAAAGAAAGGAAAAGGTTTGTCCGGAACAAAACCGTCGTTTTTAAAAGCCATCATTCCAATATTCTCTGGTCCATGGAAAGGCATGCTCCCCGGATATGGGCAAATAGACACAGTGGCTCATTGTGGCCATTCTTTGCTCGGAGACTTCATTTGGAGCCTTAATTATACGGATGCGGAGACCTATTGGATCATTCTGCGTGCACAGTGGAACAAAGGACAAGAAGCGACGCAAAAGAATATGGCGATAATCAAAAAGAAGTTACCTATTCGTCTTTTGGGAATTCACCCCGATACCGGTTCGGAGTTTATCAACTGGATTCTAAAAAAGTGGTGCGACAAAGAAAAAATTGAAATGACGCGAAGCGAACCGGGAAAGAAAAATCACAATATGTATGTTGAAGAAAGAAACGGACACATCGTAAGAAAATATCTCGGATACATTCGGCTGGATCAAAAAGAATTGGTGCTGGTGGTAAATGAACTGTATGCGGTGCTTGAATTGTATCTAAATCACTTTCAAACAGTGCGAAGAACGCTCACCAAAGAAAGAGTTGGCGCAAAGTATCGCAGAACATACGAGAAAGTTCCGAAGACTCCATATCAGAGAATGCTTGAACACAAAGATGTGTCGGAAGAGGTAAAAGAAAAGCTTCGCGAAGAACACGCGAAGCTGAACCCTTTGATTTTAAAAAAGGAAATTGATAGAATTACAACGAAGCTTTTAAAAGCAAGAAAAACAACTGCGGAACCGACGAAATGATATACCGATTTGGGTAACACTTATTTATGGGTTATAGCGGCCCGCCTCTGCTCGCTATAACAAAACCCTTGTATGACTATGTAGCATAACGACAAAAGAAAAACGAGTCAGCACTGACTCGTTTTTCTTTTGTCGTCTAAAATCTGAAAGCTGATAACTAAAAGTTCGTTCTTAGACCACGGCCTTCTCCTTCACTTTTCTTCCGAGGGTCGGTTTCAGTTTAATTTTATCGGCGTTAATAGACAATTCATTATTCTTCATTCCAACGGAAACGATTCCTCCGAAGAGCATTCCCTTTCCAATCATTAAAGAGGCTACAGGCGTAAGAATCTTGTTTTGAATAAGTCGTTTAAGAGGTCTCGCGCCATATTGAGGATTATATCCTTCCTTTGCAAGATACTCCATCGCTTGATCGGAGACTTTGAGAGTTATATCCTTTTCAATCAAACGTTTCTGAACAATAGCAATTTGAAGACTTACGATTTCTCTCACCGCTTCTTTAGAAAGAATATCAAAAATAAGGATTTCATCGAGGCGGTTAAGGAATTCTGGTCGGAAGTAATTCTTGAGAGAGGCGGTCACTTTGTCTTTGGCTGCCATATAATCTCCAACATCATTTGAATTAGAGAAACCGATGGTCTTCATTCGGTCAATAAACTCGGCACCAATATTTGAAGTAAGAATAATGACGGTATTTTTGAAATTGACGGTTCTTCCTTTTGAGTCGGTGAGTCGTCCGTTGTCGAGTACTTGAAGTAATATATTGAAGACTTCCGGATGAGCTTTTTCAATCTCGTCGAATAAGAGAACGGAATACGGTTTATGGCGTACGATTTCGGTGATGGAACCGCCTTCTTCGTGTCCGACATATCCTGGAGGTGAGCCGATGATTTTCGATACAGAGTGTTTCTCCATATACTCTGACATATCAATTCTAATAAGAGATTTCTCATCATTAAATAAGTATTCAGCAACCGCTTTAGAAAGTTCTGTCTTACCTACTCCTGTCGGTCCAAGTAAGAGGAATGAGCCAATCGGATGATTCGGGTCTGAAATTCCGACACGGGATCGTTTGATAGCATCGGCGACTTTTTGGATAGCGGCATCTTGCCCGACAACTCTTGCACGTAATTTTTCTTCAAGATGGGAAAGTTTCATCGCTTCTTCTTCCAACATTTTGGAAACAGGAATGCCCGTCCATTTTGAAACGACGTCGGCGATATCAGCCTCTGTGATTTCTTCTTTGAGAATTCTTTGATTTATTTTAAGTTTGCGCAAACGAAGACTCTTCGCATTTAATTCTTTTTCAAGCGTCGGAATTTTTCCATAGCGAATTTCGGCGACGGTGGCGAGGTCTGTGCGCGCTTCTGCGGCTTCCGCTTCTAAGCGAAGAATATCTAATTGCTTTTTTATTTCTCGAATGGCGGTAAGGATCTCTTTTTCGTTAGTCCATCGAATTTCCACGTCATGAGTTTTTTCCTTGATGTCGCTTATTTCGCTATCGATATCCTTAGTTCTTGTCTTTGCATTTCTTCCTTCGGTTGTAGCAGCTTCTTTCTTGAGCGCTTCTTTTTCAATTTCTAAACGCATAATTTTTCTGTGTGCGTCTTCAAGAACAGTCGGTTTTGTTTCGAGAGAAATCTTTAACATTGATGCGGCTTCATCAATAAGATCAACGGCTTTATCAGGAAGGAAACGGTCACTAATATAACGAGTACTTAAACTAACGGCGGCGATAATCGCGTCGTCGGTAATTTTTACTCCGTGGTATAATTCATATTTTTCCTTGAGACCGCGAAGAATAGCAACAGCATCCTCAATATTTGGCTCTGCTACCTGAACCGGCTGGAAACGCCTGGTGAGAGCCATATCTTTTTCGATATGTTTTTGGTATTCCTTAAAAGTAGTTGCTCCGATTGCGCGAAGTTCGCCTCTCGCAAGAGCAGGTTTTAACATATTGGAAGCATCAAGAGCGCCATCGGCACCGCCTGCTCCGACAATCATATGTATTTCATCGATGAAAAGAATAATCTTTCCTTCAGAGCGTTCAATCTCCTTCATAATGGCTTTCAATCGTTCCTCAAACTCTCCGCGATATTTTGTTCCGGCAACGAGAGAACCGATATCCAGAGATACGAGTTCTTTTCCTTTTAATGATTCGGGAACATCGCCTTTTGCCATACGAATAGCAAGACCTTCAACAACGGCAGTTTTTCCGACTCCCGCCTCACCGATCAATATTGGATTATTTTTTGTTCGTCTGGAGAGAATCTGCATGATGCGAGAAATTTCAACATCTCGTCCAATGACCGGATCCAACTTATCTTCACTCGCAAGTTTGGTAAGACTTCTGGTAAATTTAGAAAGTACTTTGGATTTTTTTGCTGCGCTGATGTCGGTAATATTTCCATTTTTGAATTCCGCCAAAAACCGAAGAATATCATCTTTTCCAATTTTGAAGCGATTTAAAATTTCTCGACAAGACTCAGAAGTATCAATGAGAGCCAAAAGTAGATGCTCCGTCGAAATAAAACTGTCGTTCATGGACTGAACTATTTTTGAAGAAGTATCAAGTGCTGTTGCTAATTCAGGAGTGAGATACATCTGAAGAGACGGATTCATAGTCGTTCCGCTTTCATTCGTTTCAAGTGTGGCGAGCAGTGAATCTATAAGAAGGTTTTGATCAATCTCCATTCTGTCTAAAATAGAAATAACAGGGCCTTCATCCTGCAGAACGAGGGCGGCCAAAAGATGGAGAGAATCGACGTGATTCTGACCTCTCTCAATCGCGAGCTCGTGAGCTCTTCTGATTGCTTCTTTAGCTTTAGAAGTAAAGTCTTTAAATGGTGGCATATAATTTAATTCTCTCAATATTAGGTTCTAGATATGTAATGAAAAGGGGGATTTTTCCCCTTCGTCATATAAATTTACAAGAATATTAACATCTTGTCA
Source organism: uncultured bacterium (assembly GCA_903824855.1). Taxonomy (GTDB): domain Bacteria; phylum Patescibacteriota; class Minisyncoccia; order Phycocordibacterales; family CAIJYI01; genus CAIJYI01. The sequence goes on from CAIJYI010000031.1 coordinate 4,191, forward strand.
AATCTATGGTTTAACAGGTTCCGATTTAGGAGTTCTATATTCTTGGAGTGAAGACGCAATCTTTGAATAATGTATTATTTGAGCCGTATTATCAGCCGAGGAAAGCACAATTCCGAGAACTTTTCCATCCAGACCGAACATGATTCCCCCGCGGTATGCTGATGAAATTACAGCATCGGTAGTAAGAATCGGAGATGTTTTAAGGTCAGGAACTTCGGTCAAGACACCCTTTGAAATAGATTTAGCGTTTTCTCCACCAAGTATGATTATCGGTAGACCAAGACCAAACTCGCCGGTCGAATAATTGAGTGCGGGGTATTTGATAACGTCGGTACTTTTATCTCCGGAGACTAATCCGTCAGTTTGAAGGAATGCCATATGCAATGCCGTATTTGAATATACCTTTTTTGCGAATCGGAATTGGTCACCAAATGAAATAATAAATTCCGTTTTGTCGCCAAGCAACCAGCTGTCCGTCGCAATTAATCCGTCGGATGAAACAAATGCTCCAATGGCAATCTTTGCAGTAGAGGTTGCAGATTCACCAGCCTTCCCTTTTTCTCGAATTATAACAATCTTTTGAATATTAGTTTGAATGGACGAAATTGTCTTTTCGCTGTCTGTTATTGGCGGTACGATAACCGGAGCAATATAGGTCGGTGTGGTAGTGCCTGTCACTACTCGTTCAATAGTTTTTTCAACGATTCTATTTATCGTCTGAGAAACAGCAGGAGCAGTATCGGTAAGGAGCGAAACAATCATGATGCTCGTTGCAACCGAGCACACGAAACTGACCAATACCGTCAGTAATACCATTTGTTGTTTTGTGAGATCTTCCATGGAAATATTATAACAGAAATATAATAATATGTTAATAAAAGATTCAAAATCGCCGAGCAATCATTGCCCGGCGATTTTAATATTTATTTTAAGAATCTTTCTTCAACCTTCTTCCAATCAATGGCCCTCCAGAATGACTCTATATAATCAGCTCGTTTGATTCCATAATCGGTGATATAAGCGTGTTCAAAAACATCCATCACGAGGAGCGGCGTCGTTCCGGCGAGATGCTCTACATCGTGTTCATTCACCCAAACGGTAAAGAGTCTTCCCTCTTCCTTTTGATAAGCAAGAATTACCCAGCCGATACCACGCATAGCTCCGGTAGCTCGGAAATCTTTTTCAAATTTTTCAAATGAACCAAAGCGTTCCGTAATCTTTTTGTAAAGCTCGCCGTCAACAGAAAGCGGAACACTTTGTTTTGAGAGATTTTCAAAATATTGTTCATGAAGAAACATTCCATTCCACTCCCAACCGAATCGTCTTTTTAACTCTGCATATTCAACAGAGCCCATTTCCATCGTTTCCGATTTTTCAGCAAGTTTATTAACATTGGTGACATAACCTCCATAAAGTGTGAAATGATTTTTAAGGAGAGTGTCTGAAAATCCGACAAGGCCGAGCAAGTGCTCATAATTTTTTGTTTCGTGCATATTTATATTTTTTATAGTAATAACTTCATTATAATAGGTACTACGCAAAAAAGCACGAAAAAATTTTAATGAGGGCGAAAACGTTGACACTAATTGACGGATACGATAGCGTTAATGGAGTTAATTGATTTTTGACAATAAAGAGGAGGAAAGAATGAAGACGATATATTCAGCTGAAAAACTGCAAAAAGCCATTATGAAAGCGCGGCCATGGAATCTAACCGCTCTGATTTTACGAATAAGTAATATGTTTCCTGAAATTCAACCGGCTTTTATGGAACTCATCGGAATTATTGATGAACTAAAAAATCCGGCTGATTACCTTTACACATCAATGAAGAAACTCGGAAAAAATGTCCGATGGTATCTTCGCGCTATTTTTTATCTCGCAGAAAAGATACTACCCGATTTCATAATGAATGCGATTCTTCGTTATTTAATTAACGTCATCCTAATTCCGTATTTCGAAATTCTGGATGAAAAGTCATTTCTTAAAATGAAGAAGAAACTTGGAAAAGACCGCACAAAAATTATTCTCGACATCGTCGGAGAAGCTGCAAAAACGAAAGCTGACGCCGACCGATATATGGAAAGTTATAAATATGTAATTCATCAATTTGGAGGAAAGATTGCAGTGAAGCCATCTTCCCTACTTTCAAAAGAAGATTTTGACGAACATAATTATGACGAGAGAAAAGAAATTCTCAAAAATAAATTTGCAGAACTTTTTACTGAAATCAAAGGAACCGGTGTTTCAATTATTATCGACGCAGAAGAATATTTTGATTGGTGTCATTTGACGGAAGAGGCCTTTATGGAAGTAGCGGACCAGCCACGCTTTCGAGGCATGACAAACGAAATCGGGATTGCTCTTCAGGCATATCGAAAAGATGCTTTGCTATCAGCATTTAAACTTCTTGCAGTTTCTCGTAATCGCCTATTTCCATTGCGCATTCGTGTGGTTAAGGGTGCGTATTGGGCAGAAGAACGACACATAGCAGAGGAACGAGGTAAAGAATTTCCACTTTTTGAAAAACAAAGCGACACAGACAAAATGTTCAACAACGTTGTGTTTGTCCTATTGTATTATCGCAAATCGATTTTTGTTTCTCCTGCATCACATAATGCAAAAAATATTGTTGAGGCTCTACGAAACGCAAATAGCGACTATAGTTGTTTTGAGTTTGAAGTCTTAAACGGAATGGGCGAATCCATCAGACGAGCTCTTACTGAACTTGAAGTACCTGTTTCAGTTTATTGTCCGCTCATAAGAAAAGGCGGTTCACCGAAGGAAGGAATGAAATATCTAATCAGAAGACTTGATGAGGTAGCAAAATCAAGTCACGTTCTAAAAAATGTCTAAAAAATATTATCTCGCGATCTATTGTATCGCGAGTTTTTTTATAGTAACAACTTCATTATCTTCCAAATGAATTACGATGATACGCATAGTACAACATGCATTTACACATATTGCAAGTTATCTAAATGTATGATATATTAGCGATGGAACATTTAAACGCACAAAATAAGGAGAATATACCGTGTTTGCATCAATTGTCTGCTTCATAAGCTTGCTCATAGCCGGAACAATAATGTTGTACTTTGCCGGAAAAACATATTCAGATCTAAAATTACCAATGCCAAAAGGTCGCGCGATACTTTCTATTTTATCGCAGGTATGGTTTTCTTTTATCGGCTTTATCGCGACTTTTATGTCACTCCGCATTTTAGCTCTCGCAATCTTCGGAACATTTGATAATTTATGGATTCCGTCAATCGCCGTTACGGCCCTCACCTATTCCATTATTGTCATTTCCTACGTTCAATCAAAAAATTGAACACACTCCGCAGCATTAACGCTGCGGTTTTTTTATGCGCAAAGATTTTTTACGATGAGAAAAATTTCGCCTATAGTTTTTGAAATATCTTCTTTGGTAGTTTGACGCCCTAAAGTAAAACGTACTCCTCCTCTCGCCGTATTGTTGTCGCATCCGATAGCCGTCAAAACATAGGAAACTTTTCCGTCATGAGCAATATTCGCACAGGCGCTTCCCGACGATACGCCGATTCCATGAGCATCGAGTTGTATTACCAACTCTTCTCCGTCAATCCCCGGAAATGACAAACTTGCATTATTAGGGAGTCTGCGTTTTGTATCACCATTAAGAACGACGTTCGGCATTTTTTTCTGAATTTCGGCAATAAAGAAATCACGAAGTTTAGAAAGTCGCTCAATTTCTTTTTCTTTCAGCTCTTCCGTAATTTTCATTGCTTCGGAAAAACCGCAAATTGCAGCAACGTTTTCTGTTCCACTTCGTATTCCCTTTTCTTGACCGCCACCGAAGAGTATCGGAGAAAGGTTTATTCCTCGTTTTACAAATAAGGCTCCGACACCTTTCGGTCCGTAAATTTTTGAAGCATTGAAAGTCATTAAATCAGCACCAATACGAAGAACATTCATATCCAGATAGTTTGTCGCTTGGCAGGCATCAGTGTGAAAAATAGGACGAGCTTTTATCTTATTGCTTTTAGTTTTTAGACGAATGACTTTTGCGATTTCGGCGATCGGTTGAATAGTACCGATTTCATTGTTTGCGTACATGACAGAAACAAGAACCGTATTTTCTTTGATGGCTTCGGCTACACTTTTTGGCGATACAATACCATCGGTTCCAACAGGAAGATACGTTACTTCCGCTCCCCGTCTTTCCAATTCACGAACACAATCGAGAACAGACGGATGTTCAATAACCGATACGATAACATGGGAACCCTTCGGCTTTATAACCGTGCCAAAAATCGCGAGATTGTTTGATTCCGTACCGCCACCGGTAAAAAAAAGTTCATCAGACAAAGCACCGATACTATCGGCGATATCCTTTCTGGCTTTCTCCAATTCTTTCTTCGCCAAAACTCCCTCCTTGTGAAGCGAACTTGGGTTGCCATAAAACTCCTCTGATACTTTCTGCATAACGGAAAAAACCCGCTCATCGGTCGGTGTCGTCGCGGCATTATCCAGATATATGCGTTTAGTTTGATTTATTGACATTTCAGTAATTTTACTATATATTACAAAAAGTTTTTTGTCCACATACAAAAGAGGTTTTTCTTATGAATCTAGTTTCCGCAATGTTACTCTGGCTTGTTGGCTCAACCATAATTCAAGTTGTTGTTGATAATTTTACCGGCTATCAAGAAGATTTTGTAAAAACTCACGGTGTTTTAAACAGGGTTTTTCATGAGTTAAGCTTCTCAATTAGCGGAATGGTTTTAATGTATATTCTTATGACCTATTAATAAAAGTTTACTAGAATAGCCTCTCAAATGAGGCTATTTTTTATTGCGCATTACAACACATATTTCACATCTTCACACAGAGGTTTAACCTCTTAGGATGATAGATTGACTTATTGTCAAATATATTATAGTATTGCGTTATTAATCGGAACGTGAAGTTCTTTACACATACAAAAGAGGTTTTTCTTATGAATCTAGTTTCCGCAATGTTACTCTGGCTTGTTGGCTCAACCATAATTCAAGTTGTTGTTGATAATTTTACCGGCTATCAAGAAGATTTTGTA
>CAIJYI010000032.1 GCA_903824855.1 uncultured bacterium
ATTGTAAATTGATTGTTTCCATGTAAAGTCATCTCATAATCATGGTTAATGGAATAGGTAATTGTATCGGTAATTTTATCTAATAAATTAATATTTACATTATATCATAATAACAAAAAAATAATTAAATCAAACCTTTTTATTTTGTCGTCTAAAACCTAACCCCTATAACCTAAAAACTAAAACCTAAATCTCCCCCTTCCTAATCTTCTCCCGAAACTCCTCTGCCAAATGATTTAAATAATATAAATTGTGGAAAGTCACCAAGTGCATTCCGGTGTATTCGCCGGCTTTGTAGAGGTGTGCAAGGTAGGATCTGGTGTAATTTTTGCAGACGTAACAATCACATTTCGGGTCGAGAGATTTCTTGTCTTTGAGTAAAGTTGTTTTCTTCATATACAATCTTCCTTGACTGGTGAAGGCCGTGCCGTGTCTCGCGTAGTGAGTTGGGGCGATACAATCGAAGGTGTCGACGCCGGCGCGAATCATATATTCGAAATCTTCCGGGTGTCCGACTCCGAGCAGGTGTACCGGTTTTTCTCTCGGTAATTCCTGAAGCGTTGAAGTCAACATTTTTTCCATGTCTTCTTTTTCGTAACCAAATTCTCCACCGATAGCAAACCCATCGAAAGGCATTGCTCCGATAGTGTGAGCACATTCTTTTCGCAAGTCTTCCCATTTCCCACCCTGAACAATTCCATATATCGCCTGCTTTTTATTTTTGTGCGCTTTCAAACAAATGGCCGCCCAGCGATGAGTTCTCGCTATCGAAGTTTTCATGTATTCGTAGTCGGCGAGAGGTGACGGACATTCGTCAAAAGCAAGAATAATATCTGCGCCGATTTTTTCTTGGATTGCGATTGATTCTTTTGGACCGAGAAATAATTTCGCGCCGTCGAGAGGTGAGCGAAATTCCACGCCTTCTTCGGTGATTTTAATTTTCTGTGGTTGCATTCCCTCTTCTATAGTACGTTCTTCACCTTTCTTCAAAATTTTTCCTACGCCATGGTCAGTACCGAAGCCAAGAGAAAAAACCTGAAATCCGCCGGAGTCAGTCATCATCGGCCGTTTCCATCCCATAAATTTGTGGACACCTCCGTTTGCTTTCACGAGATTTTCACCGGGTCGCAAATGAAGATGAAATGTGTTTGAGATGAGCATTTGAGTGCCCGTTCTTTCTACATCCTCTGTCGAGAGTGTTTTAATGGTCGCCTTGGTTGCTACGCCAACAAAAGCCGGGGTTTCAACAACGCCATGCTCAGTTTTAAGCAAGCCGAGACGCGCTTTGCTTTTCTTTGATTTCTTTAATATTTCGAATTCCATTTCTAGACACTACACTATTTTTGTGTTTTATAATAGCTTGACTGCAATTATATTTAATGTTACAAGTACATCAGGTTAATGTTGGTTGAAAAACAAAAAGGAGTTCCAAAATGAAAATACAATTTAGTATCGCAACAGATGATTTAAAATCATTCCTCGACGGAAAAGAAGTGTCTTATTATGGTATTAATCAGACTGTTTACGGACAAGTACATATCGAATGCGAGCACACAGAGATTGAAGTATTGAAACAGACTTCCAATCCGACAATTCGCCGATATTCTTACACAAGAAACCTTGGAAAATTATCTTGGTGACACCGTCACGTCAGGTATAAAAGAAGAGTAAAATCACCAACCGCCAGCCAAGTGCAGGCGGTTTTTTTGTGTCAAAAAAAACGCCCCAAATGAATGGGGCGTATACGACTACTATTTTTTATCTAGCACCAACACATTGAAGGTACTGAATTTCTGCATTTTTTAATTGTGCAGGATATGATGATTTCAAATTTCCCAGCAGAACGGAAGTGTCAACACTGTTTCCTGTATCTTTGCCGAATTGTTCAATTTCGCGATACTTGTTTTCGAAATGTGTTTTCGCAACCTGAACACGATAATCATATTTTTCTTTACAAGTTTGTTCTATCACCACTCGAGGTTTTTCCGGCGCAGGATTATAATCCGGAGGAACGGATGGCGGAGGAGGTGGAGGAGGAACAAAAACTTGTTGTTGCTGTTGTTGTTGATAATACGGTTGTTGTTGCGGATAGTATGATCCTTGAGGATATACCGGCGCGACAACGGGACCATACGATGAAGTCATACCACCAAACGTTGCCCCGATAGCGGCACCGGCTAATGGATTTCCTACGACAGCACCGGCCATCGCACCAAGCGCAGCACCTGTTCCGGCACCGGCGATTCTTCCCATATCAAACCCCGGACCGTAGTACCCGTTTTGATACGGCGCTACAGCACATCCGGAAAGTAGTGCGAGTGAGAGTAAAAGTGCACCTACTCTCGAAAGTTTAAAAGTGTTCATGAACACCCCCTATAGGTAAAATAACAATGAATTAATCTCTGTTTATTATACACGAAATATACATTTTTGTCAACAAATAAAGAAGTATTTCCTTACACTCTTAAAAATTTAATATTTTATAATGCCTGTCGTCATCCTGAACATGATTCAGGATCCATGTTTACCGCAAACGAAATGGATTCTGAATCAAGTCCAGAATGACGAGTGTGAGTAGTTGCATAAAAAAAGCCACCGTTCCTACACGGTGGCTCAGATAAACTTACTTTCGAATTATCGATGAAAGTGAAATGGAGATAGCATAATCCCAAAAGAACCAAACGGTTGAATATAATAGGGGCGATAATAAGATTGCCCGTATCCGTATGAACGCGGAGTAATAGGAGAATAATAATAAGGATACGCCTGCGTGCCGTTATTCGTCGGGCCGTAATAATATCCCTGTCCGCTTACCGTATACATTGGCATACAACCGGAAAGACCAAACGTCATCACAATCAAAATAATTTTTACCATTTTTTTCATAAAGAACCTCCTTTGTTTTCAGGAAAATTATAATGTTTTATCGATGGGGACATTTCCAAACTAAGTTTGGATGTCTTTCGCCAAATTGATCTACCGTATATCCTTTTTCAACATAACCACATGTTGATCCGGGCAAAGGTGCACGACGGTTTTGATTGTTATATAATCCCGGAGGTGTATTTCTTTGGTTTTGCAGTATCCTATATTGGTCATTTTGTTGTTGGTCGTATGGCTGGTTGCGCTGACCATAATTCGGATAGTTTGATTGATTATCATACTGCGGATTATTGTACTGGGGATTCCCGTACTGAGAATTATTTTGCTGATTGTAATACGGCTGATTTTGAATTCGTTGCTGTTCGTACTGCTGGCGTTGAGCTTCTATTTGTTTTTGCTGCATGTACGAGCGGGTAGTTTCAGTAATAATATTTCCTATCACGTTTTGACCGTTTCCATAAGAATTATAACCGCCATATCCGCCATAACCGCTACTCCATCCTCCTTGACTTGGATTAGATAAACATCCGACTAATCCTACTGTTACTATAAGTAACAACATCAATGCTATTTTTTTCATTTAAAGAGCCTCCTCTTTTTTTATGATTTAAATCTACTGCTGAATATATCACACAAATTAAGGCTCGTCAAATTTTTCTCATACGTCATCAACTGGTATAATACCTCTTATGTCTGACACAAAAAAATTCGTTCATCTTCACACTCACACTCACTATTCCCTTCTTGACGGTCTTTCAAAAATTGAGAACTTAGTTGCAGTCGCTGTTAAGGACGGAATGCCTGCGATTGCCGTTACTGACCATGGAAATATGTACGGCGCTATTGAGTTATATAAAAAATGTACATCAGCAGGAATAAAACCAATCATTGGAGTTGAAGCCTACATTGCCAATCGAACTCGTTTTGATAAACAACCGGGAATCGACAATAAGCGATTTCATCTTACTCTTCTCGCGAAGAATAATGCCGGTTATAAAAACCTTATTAAGATGGTCACCGCCTCGAATCTTGAAGGATACTATTATAAACCTCGTATGGATAAAGAGTTGCTTCGCGAACACAGCGAGGGTGTTATTTGTTTGTCCGGATGTTTCGGAGGAGAACTTGCTCGCGCGCTTCGCAGTGGAGATAAAGAAAAAGCGATTGCCATTGTTCGTGAGCATCAGGAGATTTTTGGTGAAGAAAATTATTTTCTCGAAATTCAACGTCACTCTGCGATTGAAGGTCATGACGCTTGGGAAAAACAAGTTGTCGAACTCGGCAAAGAATTGAATATAAAAATTGTTGCGTCACAAGATTCGCATTACACAAGAAAAGACGATAAAAAAGCGCACGAGACATTACTCGCTGTCGGTACTGTTAATACAGGAAAAGATGCCGGGCTTTCATTTGGAGGTGACGACTATTCTTTCATTACGACAGATGAAGCCTATGAGATTTTTAAGGAGTATCCGGAAACAGTGAGCAACACGGCATTAATCGCCGATATGTGCCATGTGGAAATCGAACTCGGCAAATGGACTTTTCCAAATTATCTTATTCCGGAAGGAACAACCTATGATAGCGAAATGCGCCGACTGACCTATGAAGGAATTGCAAAGCACGACATGAAAGAAACGAAAGAAGTCGTTGACCGTATTGAATACGAACTCAATATTATTAAAACGAAAGGTTACTCACCATACTTTCTTGTGGTTTCGGATCTTCTTCGTTTTGCAAAAGAAGCGGGAATTCTCACCAACGTCAGAGGTTCGGGAGCCGGTTCTCTCTGTTCCTATTTGCTCGGCATCACACTTGTCGATCCTCTCGAGTATAAACTTCCCTTCGAACGTTTTCTTAATCCGGAACGTCCCTCGGCTCCCGATATCGATATGGACTATGCCGATAATCGACGCGATGAAGTCGTTGAATATGCAAAGAGAAAATACGGCAGTGACCACGTAGCGCAGATTGGTACATTCGGTACGATGATGGCACGCGGTGCCGTCAAAGACGTTGCCCGTGCCCTCGGATATCCGTATGCGATGGGTGACAGAATTTCAAAATTAATTCCGATGGGTTCGCAAGGATTTCCGATGAAGATTGATCACGCGATGGAGATTGTTCCCGAGCTCCAAGAAATGTACGACAAGGAAGCCGACGTGAAAGAAATTATCGACCTTGCGAAAAAGCTTGAAGGTTGTGTAAGGCACATCTCCGTGCATGCCGCCGGCGTCGTCATTTCCCCCACCGTTCTTTCCGATTTCACACCGTCACAGCTCGACCCGAAAGGTGGAAAAATTATCACGCAATACGAAATGCACGCGGTGGAAGACGTCGGACTTCTGAAATACGACTTCCTCGGAATTCGCAATCTCGCAATTCTTTCTGACGCAGTTCGCTTAGTGAAAAAATATCACGACCTCGATATCGATATCCAAAAAATTCCCCGTGATGACAAAAAAACTTTCCAAATGCTTGCGCGAGGAGAAACAATCGGACTCTTCCAATTAAACGGCGCAGGAATGACAAAATATTTGATGGACTTGCGACCGACCACGATGTTCGATATCAACGCCATGGTGGCGCTCTATCGTCCCGGCCCGATGGAGTCTATTCCCGAATATATTAAACGTAAACGAAATCCAAAACTCGTTACGTTTCTCGATCCGCGCATGGCAGATATTCTTGACCAGTCATACGGCGTTATCACTTACCAGGACGACGTCATGATGATTGCAATCAAACTCGCAGGATATTCTTGGCTTGAAGCCGACAAATTAAGGAAGGCGATGGGAAAGAAAATTCCGGCAGAAATGGAAATTCAGAAAACAAAACTTCTGAAAGGTTTTATTGAGAACGGATTGTCAAAAGAAAAAACAAATGAACTCTGGGCGCTCATCGAACCATTCGCCGCGTACGGATTCAACAAGGCTCACGCCGCGAGTTACGGCCTTGTCGCCTATCAGACCGCCTATATGAAAGCGAATTATCCCGCCGAGTATATGGCTGCCGTTCTCACCGCAGAATCGGGAGATACGGAAAAAATCTTTGAAATCATTTCCGAGTGCAAACGAATGAATCTTCCCGTTCTTCCACCGAACGTCAACGAGAGCATGGGCGACTTCGCGGTGATTAAAGGAAAAACGGCAGCGGACGATAATATTCGCTTTGGGCTTCATACGGTAAAAAATCTGGGCGAGGAAATCGGTAATTACGTGATTGAAGAAAGAGAGAAAAATGGCAAGTACAAATCATTTGCCGAATTTTTGGAGCGCGTCAAACATAAAAATCTCAATAAAAAATCCTTGGAAGCGCTTGTGAAATGCGGAGCAATGGACGAGCTTGGAGAACGCGGTCAAATGCTTTTCAATATGGAAGATGCGCTCGCCTACAGCAAAGGCTTAGTAAAAGAAAATACTGCGCAAATATCACTTTTTGGACTTATGGCAAGTACCGATACCCTGCCGACACTTAAACTGAAAGAATGCGAACCGGCAAAACCTTTCGAGAGGCTCGCGTGGGAAAAAGAACTTCTCGGTTTGTATGTTTCCGGACATCCGCTCGATAAATACAAAGAAAAAATTGATGCGCGCGAATACAATAATAAAACACTGAAGGAAATCGGAAAAAATAATATGCCGGTTACGATTGTCGGGCTCATAGAAGAAATGCGCGAAATTATTACAAAGAAAAATGAAAAAATGGCCTTCATCAAAGTCGCCGATTTTTATGATTCTTTAGAAGTTGTTGTTTTCCCAAAAGTCTACGCGCAATTTAAAGATTACATCGCTCTTGAAAAATGCGTCGCCATCAAAGGAAAATTCTCCGTAAGAGACGGTGAACCCAGCGTCCTTGCCGATGCCGTCAAACTTCTTGACACATAACTTAAATTATTATACTGTAACTCCAGCCAGTTCCATAAATAAATGAAAAAAAGAGATGTTGGATGAATGACAATGAAGCAATAAAATGTACGGCAATCTCTGGAAATAATATACAGTTTAAAGCGACGAGTTACCTGCTCGTCGCTTTTTTATTACTTGACTAATTCAATAAAGTATGATATATTTTATCCAGTTGAAATTTACATAAATGGAGCATATCAATGCATCACAAAAATGAAATTAACGAAACAGCCTATGAAAAAACGCTGGGTCGTCTAGAATGCCAAATAACAATCGACTACATAAAGTCGAAACAAAAAGAACACGAAAAGAAAAAAACTTGGTTGTTTAAAAATATTTGTATCGCAGGCGTAATCGCATTCATACTGAGCGCATTATTACGACATGAAACGACACAAATTTTAAAAGATTTTATAGTAACACAAGATGTTGTTCAAACGTCCGATGTTGCACAAAATTTGTCGACATTTTCTTTAATCGGTCTTTGTGTCTTCCCCGTATTTATCATAATAGGTGCATCCTTGTATTTTATTCAAAAAAGAAAAAATATTAAGGAATACCTTATGTATTATCCAAACGAAATAATACTGATTGAGGAATATTTGAAAGATATGATAAAAATACCGTGTGAAGTTCATAAAATAAGAATGACTCTGGTAGAAAGAAGAAATGAGATTAATCGTCTCATTGAACACAGAGAATCTTTTGTGGAATACAAACTTGAAATTCTCGATAAGTTAGCGAGATTAGCTGGGGTTGTTGGTACGTTTGTATTTATGTTCTTTTTTACAACATACATTACAAGCGGAATCATTGATACAGAAACTCCGGTTCTCATCCAATCAATTTCTTCTTTTAGTCTTGAAATGTTTCTCGGATCTGCTTTATTTGCAAGTTCTACTTTTGGATTTTATAACTTCAAAAAGAACTCTGCAGAAAAGAAGTACATGATACTCAATGAAAAAAAAGCTGATCTTTTGGAAAATTTCAAAAACGGCAACAAATAACGACAACGGCGAGATTTATTCTCGCCGTTTTTTTTATTATTTCCGGATAATCAAACATGATTGTTTAACTACTTTTCTAAACTACTTTTGCGTGATATCATTACCTCAATATGGAAAACACAACACAACTCTATAAAATACGCCATTCTCTCGCCCATTTACTGGCGATTGCGGCACTTGAGCACGACCCGGGAGCAAAGCTCACCATCGGACCGGTTATCGACAACGGGTTTTATTACGATATTGATTTCTCGGAAGGCAAAGCTCCTACCCCGGAAGACATAAAAAAGATCCAGAAAACGATGAAGAAATTGGCCGGAAGAAAACTTCCTTTCACAAAAAGAACATTAACTGACGACGAAGCGAAAAAAATGTTCGCCGATAATCCATACAAAATGGAACTCATCGAGGGAATTATGAAGGAAGGCGAAAAAGCCACCGTATACGACACGGGAGAATTCACTGATCTTTGTGAAGGACCGCACGTAGAAAATACCGGAGAAATTGATACTGACGCATTCAAACTCGATAAAATCGCCGGAGCCTACTGGAGAGGAAGCGAAAAAAATAAAATGCTCACCCGTATCTACGGCCTCGCTTTTGAAACAGGAAAAGATTTGGACGACTATCTCGCCATGATTGAAGAAGCAAAAAAACGCGATCATAGAAAACTCGGCAAAGATCTCGACCTTTTTACTTTCTCCGATCTTGTCGGTCCGGGTCTTCCGCTTTGGACCCCAAAAGGAACAGTACTTCGTGAACAACTCGACGGATTCGTACGGCAATTGAGAGATGAACACGGATATCAGAGAGTTACGATTCCCCACATCACAAAAAAAGCATTATATGAAACCTCAGGACACTGGGCGAAATTTTCCGAAGAACTTTTTAAGATTACTACAAGAGAAGGAAAAGAATATGCGATGAAGCCGATGAATTGTCCTCATCACACACAGATTTATGCTCGAACCCAATGGAGCTACAGAGATTTACCTCAACGCTACGCTGAAACAACCATGGTGTATCGTGACGAACAATCAGGAGAGTTGGGAGGATTGACTCGCGTACTTTCCATCACTCAGGACGACGCGCATGTTTTTGCAAGAGCCAGCCAAATTAAAGAAGAGATATTCTCCATCTGGGATATTATCGGGACACTTTACAAAACATTCGGATTTGAACTTCGCGTCAGACTTTCATTCCACGACCCGGAACACTTTGAAAAATATCTTGGCACTAAGGAAATTTGGGAGAAAGCAGAGAATTCCATTCGCGATATCGCAAAAGCAAGAGAGGCCAATTATTTTGAAGCACAAGGCGAAGCGGCGATGTATGGACCAAAACTCGACTTCATGGCAAAAGATTCTCTCGGACGAGAACATCAGGTTGCGACAATCCAGCTTGATATGAATCTACCGGAACGTTTTGATCTTTTCTGTATTAACGAAACCGGTGAAAAAGAACGAATCGTTATGATACATTGCGCAATCATGGGCTCAATCGAAAGATTTACCGCCGTACTATTGGAACATCTTGGTGGAGTTCTTCCGTTTCGTTTCTCCCCCGTTCAGGTTTGGGTACTCCCAATTTCGGATGCACACAATGAATACGCAAAAACGGTTTTTGATATTCTCAAAAAATCAGGAGTAAGAGCAGAATTTCACGATGAGTCCGAAACCCTCGGTAAAAAAATTCGCAATGGAAAACTGCAAAAAATTCCTTATCTCCTCGTCATCGGAGATAAAGAAGTTGAAGATAAAACAGTAACGCTTGAAAGTCATACCGAAGGAAATAAAGGTGCCGTACCGCTCGCTGAATTAATAAAAAATCTGACATAAAAAAAAGGGGTGACAATCGTCACCCCTTTTGTATTGCACCGTAATAAATTACAGCGTATACATTTTATCTACATACTCTTGCATCATTCTTTCTGCGTTCCATTTTTGTTCCGCTTCGAATTTTCCGCGAAGAGCCATTCTGTACCATTCTTCAGGATTATTATAATAAAGCTCAAGAGCGTTTCCGATAGTAACGGTTAGCCCGTTCTTTTCATCATTCGCATCATATACGTCCATATTTGGCGTAGGATATTGTGTACCGAAAGCAAAGAAATTATTTATTCCGGCTTCACACATCCAACCGTCAATGGTTGAAATATTTATTACCCCAAGAGCCATCGCTGACTGACCTGACGTTCCACATGCTTCCCACCCTACGCGAGGTGAATTAATCCAGCCATCCGAACCCATTTTGATAATCTTACTGATTTTCATATCATAATTCGGAATCATAATAATATTTGGATATTCTTTACTTAAACGAAGCAAGTTTGTCCAAGCATTTACCATGTCGTGATCATCGGGATGCGGTTTTCCGGAGATGATTAATTGGAATCTTTTGTTGGAAAGATTTTCAACCAACCAATCCTTTGAATATTTCAAAAGCATATCAGGACGTTTGTATTGAGCAAATCGTCTGCACCAAGATATAACAGGCAGATTGATATCAATTTCTTTACCTTGAGTTCGAAGAAAATCATTCAATATTTTCTTACCACCAAGTTTCGCATTTTTTAGTTCTTCCCAAGTGCGCGCTTTATTAAAAACGGGCGTTTGGAAGAAATCTTTCAGTAAACTTCCGTTAGTAATGGATATTATCGGGCAACCATCGGAAATGGAAGCAAACATAGATTGCGTCACTTCCAAATGTTTTTTTGATACCGCATTAGCAAGACGTGATAATCGAAGACAAGCAGCTCCCATATTAAATCCGGGAGGCGAACGAAAGTCGTCGCCAAGTTTTGCAATTACATCATACGGTAAACCGCGATACATCTTGGTAAACATATCGAGACCATAGCGAGCGTTCCCCGCAGGATCAGGAGTATGGTTTGTGTAAAGTGCACGAGGTTTAACTCTCGCAATTGCTTCATTTACTGTTTGCTCTCTTTTATCTCTCGGCATTTTATCAAGCACAGACAAAGACGGTAATTCTTTTTCAAGCAAATACAATCCTGTCGGCGCAGTATGACTTTCATTCATGTGCCAAAGTTCGATTCCAAGCCCAAGAGCTTCTGCTGCTTTGACGGCACCGACACCAATAATCATATCTTGGGCAATCTGACGTTCGAAGTTTCCCCCGACACAGGTTGGCCCGCTATAAAGATATCGAGTGTTCATACGACCGAGTTCATCATTCAATTCAATGTCACTATCTAATAGATAGACATCAACCGTACCGTAGACTTTGCCGGGAACTTTCCAAACTTTTACAAAATTTGTTTTTCCGCAAATTTCTACAGGAACGACAACTCCGGTATCTTCGAGAATTTTCGAATAATCGCGTCGAACAAATTCTACGCCCATATGAAGATTTCCATCTCTTTCAAAAACAGTCTGATCATAATATCCATATCGAGCTAAAACCGAAAATACCACCATCGGCACATTCAGATTTCGTCCGGCACGAGCAATCGCACCGGCAAGTGTTCCTAGTCCTCCACTGTAGATATACATTTGAGGAAGTTCTAGCCCTGTTCCGTCGAGTCCCATCATTGCAATTTCATGCGTAACATAACCCACTTTTTGTATAGTCAATTTACACCTCCTTCAGGTGATTTTCTTTCAAGGTTCAAATGAAAACCTGAACAAACAGTACCAATATTATACAAAAAAGTCAAATTTTGAGAATTTCCGGCGATAACAAAAAAAGGCACAAATGCCTTTTTATTTTGTGCGCGCACTTGGAATCGAACCAAGGACCTCTGTCTTATCAGGACAGCGTTCTACCCCTGAACTATGCGCGCTTTCTTATTTAGAGAATATACCAAATAAAACGAAAAACTGCAATTGTTTAAAAAAATACCCTCCCGTCTGTTCTCGGGGAGGGTAATGCCGTTACTCGTTGTATATTCTTATTCTTGAGCCGGTTGCTAGTATTTTAACCAGTTTTTTTTCATCTTCACTTGCATCAAGAGTGTCTTTGTCAAATGCATAATTAGCTGCGGCTTTGTCTGTATCCCTTTCAAACTCTAATGTTTGAATACAAGTATATTTTTCATTCCGCGCCATTTGCAGTGTAAATTTTGCTGTCAATTCATATTTTGGCATGCTTCTTCTTCCCTTTTTCCTTTCGTCAAAATCTACCGATATGTTATCATAATTTTATCGAGTGTCAATTTTCTTTATTTTCAATGAATTTTTTACCATTTGAGTGTCGTTCTGCATAAAGACTTGAAAACAGGATATTCTTCCTACTTTCGTAGATGTTTTATGAAAAATTCTCTATTTCAATAGTAGCATTTTTTTAATATAGTGTCAACCCTTTCCCTTTGGGAATATTTGCCATATTTAAGAATATATGCTATTATACGATAAATTAGTTTTCTGACAAAATAATGGAGTAATAATTTGCACACTATCTGGCTCGTTCCGGCGATAAAGATTTTCGCCTTCACATTTGCAATATATAACGTAATAAAAGCGTTTTATGACAACCGAAAAAACCTTCCCTTTATTTGGAAAGTTTGGAAAAGATTTCGTTTCGGTATGCTTCTTAAAATCCTAGTAATGCTTTGTTTAATGTTTCTTACCTTTAAATTGCTCGTAGCTCTCTCCCCTATTTTCGGATACGGGTGGTTGAACTTCTTTTCAAGCGAAGGAGGAAACATTCTCATTTCGCCCGTTCTGGGGACTCTTTCCTCTGACAGTCTTGTTCTAAGATGTATTCCTACAATATTTCTTTCTGCGTTTCTCATCTCGCTCCCCTTCATGGCAAAACTAGAGGAAAATATTTTTAGGAGAGGTTGCCACACACTTTCAAAAATTACTGTGCGTTCGATATTGTTCGGGCTCATGCATTTGATCGTGGGAATTCCGCTCGGATTTGCTATCGCGCTTATTATTCCCGGATTCGTTTTTGCTGATGAATATTGTGCATCCTACAATGTCTTCATAAAAACAATGACCGAAAAAGAATCGAGAAACGAAGCAGTTCTCGTTTCCACAACATATCACACTCTCATGAATACCCTCTTGTTGGGTTACCTCATAGTAATAGCGATTATGCTTATCTAACAGCAATCGCTCCCGAATTTTCGGGAGCGATTTTTTATTTAGAAAAGAATAGTCGCAATGGCTCCGACCACCATAAGAGTCGTCGCTATCATTTTTTTGGGAAGAGCATCACGTTCCTTAAAATAAAAGAAGCCGATAAGAAAAGCGAAGAAAGGCATCAGACGCTTTATGGCAAATACTTGCGCCACGGGAGCCATACTTAAAGCCAGGTTGATGCTGCCATTTTCGCAGACATAAATAATACCAATAGCTATCATTCCAATAAAAAACGAGCGGTTCCTACTCCACGAAAGTGCACGAAATTCATTCCATTGTTTTTGTATTACGATAAAAATCAGAAAACTAAACCCCGTAAATATTTGGGAAAGACCACTCGCGAACAATACGGAGCTTTCCTGCACCATCATTTTTGCGAGTGTAGGAAGAATAGTAAAACAAATTGCCGTGACGAGAAAATATTTCAGTCCCCTTCTGTTAAGTGATTGCTCGACGATTTCATCCGGCGTTGATTTTTCTTTTTTATGATTTATGAGTATTGCTCCCGATACGATAAGGATCATTCCTGAAATGCTTCCAAGCGAAGGAATCTCGCCCAGCATGAAGATTGGAGGGATAATGAGGGTCAAAGAAGTAAAGGTCATGAAAGGCATAATATAATTGAGTTCTGAAAATTCCAGCGCCCTATACAAAAACCATGCACCGAGTGCGTTAATCAACGAGAAAGAAAAAATGATGAGCCAGAATCTCAAACTCAATCCGCCAACCCAAAATATTCCTGACGATATGAAATTTATCGCAAAAAAGATAATCCCGGCAAATGTATACGAAACGAAACCCACAAAATTTTTGTAGTCTTTTATTCGCAAGGTTCTTTTACTTACCGCAGAGCCGAGTGCTTGAAAAAAGGCTCCGCAGAGTGACAATATCATCCAAAGCATAGTATTTGAGAGTATATGTCCTTTTTATAAATATGAAAAGGTAAAAACATAAACATAGACATTTCAGATATTTAATGCTATTCTATTTTTTGGAATTGTTTCTTCAACCAGCATAAGCGAGGTACTACCAATGATTCATGCTTCAATCTTTTCTCCTATTATTAATGATGTCTGGACAATCTATTTCCCCTTCATCATCATATCCCTCGTACTAATTGCCACGATTTGGTTTATCGCTCATGTCGTAATCGATTTTGATGAAGAAACCGAAGAAAAGGACGAAATTTCTCCGGTCAAAGAATTGGCTGAAATTATCGAAAACGAGAAACTGAATATTGTTAACAAAACCTTTGATGAAGCATTTCTTGCTCGAGAAGAAAGAAAAGAAATCCTCATGCGGGAAATTGTGAAGGAAGCGCTCCGAGAGTATAATAAAAAAAGGTTTGGAAATACAAATTTACAAACGCCTTTATAAAAGAACAATCCCCGACAAATGTCGGGGATTTTTTTATTCTCCTACCCGAAAAAGCGGTGAGGATAATTTTTTGTTTATTTTTTCTATAAATTTTGTCTGCCATTCATCCGGTAGTTTTTCCAACGGCTTAGAGAGAAAACCCGAGAGAAGCATCGCCTGAGCGCGATAAGGAGCAATGCCACGGAGTGCGGGATAGAAAAAATCTTTTTCCGTGAGGTAGCTGATAGAGAGCGCGTGAGAAGAATTAGATTCGGAACCGGCGATATCGAGAGATGGAATAGCGTCGACTTCCGCACCGGAATTAGTTATCAAAAATCGGCCGTCTTGTCGGCTTTGTGCATTTAAAATACCCGGGCGAATATCGGAAAGCGCCCGATAAATAACTTTTCCGCCTCCGCCGGCAATCCCTCGTGCAAAAATATGTGATGATGTGTGATCGGCATTATGACGAACAACATTGTGCATATCAAAGTGTTCTTCAGAACAAAGAAGTAACGTATTTACAAAAGAAACAGCACCCGGCCCATCAAGAGAATCTTCCGTAAGAGAACGAACCATTTCTGCGCCCGAATGAAGGTCATACCATTCGATTTTTCCTTCAGAGGCTACCTGTGAATGTTTATGAGAAAAATAAGAACTTCCTGCCGGAATTTCCACGGAGCCGGCAAAAACGAGTGTTGCGTTTTCCTTCACAACGGCAAAAATATTTCTCCCAAAAAAGAGAGGCTGTTCACTTTTTACTTCTTCAAAAACTCGGAGCGTCGAATTATTTTCGGCAATAATGACGATAATGTCGGAACCGTCTGTAATGAGTTCACTCTGAAATTCAAAAGAAACATCACACTCTTTCTTAGCGACAATTACGATTCCCCCACCAAATGACGCGAATGATTCTGCCAGCTTTCCGTCATTTGAATTCCCTATTTTGAGGTTATTTTTTAATTCAGTAACAATCGTTTCGTCTTTCATCGCTTCTGCAAAAGTTAAAACACGAAGATTATTTTGATTTTCAAATTGATAGCGAGCGGGATTTTCTACAATAGGGAAAGTTTGACCTGCTTCCTTTGCTGAAATTCCGAGTCCGTAAGTACCGGTTGAAGATGCCTCATTCAGGGCTTTTTCTCTCGCCAAAAAAAGAAACTCCGGCTCATTGAGTTTTTCTGAGATATCTTTGGCTGTTAAAACATTGTTTGACATTTATATGCCAATATTATACGATTCACACGGAATTGTAAACTCAATATATGAGGAGATGACATTGAAAGCTATACTCAATCCGATTTCAAGAAAAATATTTACACTTATTGCGATACGAAGAATGCTTGATGCCGACACATCAAAAACCACTCTGAAGAAACTTCTTCCTGAAATTGAAACCTATGAATTATATTTTTCCATTGATTCACTCATCAGAAAAGGTCTCATAAAAAGGAAACCCACAATGGAAGATTCATTCTATATCTTGACCGATGAAGGTGAAAATATTGCGTCATTGCAATTGCTCAATTTATACGAAAAATCGGAAATTTGGTTTAAGTAAAAAGATAAAGCCCTACATTATGATGTAGGGCTTTTTTAGAACAAATTATCAATTAGGCATTTCCATTCATTTCCAGTTCAATAAGTTTATTGAGTTCAATCGCATATTCAAAAGGAAGCGCCTTTACTATCGGATCGACAAAGCCGTTGATAATCATACGTTCAGCTTCGTTTTCTGAAATTCCTCGACTCTGAAGATAAAAAATTTCCGCCGCGCTTATCTTCCCCACTTTTGCCTCATGGGAAATCTCAACTTTATTGTTTTCGTTTTTAATTGAAGGATAAGTGTTTGATTGCGATTCCGGATCCAAAATAAGTGCATCGCAAACGACCGAAGATTTGCTTTCGGTAGCTTGTTTTCCTATCCGCACCAAACCGCGATAGTTTGAAATTCCGCCGTCTTTTGAAATGCTTTTTGAGCGAATGGTTGAGGTTGTATAAGGCGCCATATGTATCGCTTTCGAACCGGTATCTTGAACCTGCCCTGCTCCGGCGAAGACTATTCCGAGATTATCAGATTTTGCTCGCGCGCCCAAAAGAATAGACGAAGGATAGAGCATTGTTACAGCAGAACCGAGATTTCCGTTCACCCACTGGACTTCGCCATCCTCATATACCAGTGCTTTTTTTGTATTTAAATTGTACGTATTCTTGGACCAATTTTCGATACTTAAATATTTAATCTTCGCGCCCTTATGAACAAAAAGTTCCACACACCCGGCGTGTAAAGATGACGCGTTATATTTCGGAGCAGAACACCCTTCTATATATTCCACAGACGAGCCTTCATCAGCAATTATAAGCGTGTGTTCAAACTGAGCAGAACCTTCGCGATTCATACGGAAATATGCCTGCAAAGGAAGCGCGACTTTCACGCCTTTGGGAACATAAATAAAAGTTCCACCACTCCAGACCGCGCCGTGGAGCATCACAAACTTGTGTTCAGCAGCAGAAACACACTGCGTCATGAAATACTTTTTTACGAGCTCGGGATATTTTTCGAGCGCCACATCCATATTTTCAAAAATAACGCCTTTGTCGGAGAGTTCTTTTTTAATGCGATGATATACGATACCCGAATCATACTGAGCGCCGACACCGCCTAAATAATCGCGTTCTGCCGACGGAATTCCTAATTTCTCAAACGTATCGGAAATTTCCTTCGGGAGTTCTTTCCATTCAGTTTTCTCTGCAACTTCAGGAGAAACGTAATAAATCATATTCTCCAAATCAAGACCATTAAGTGCCGGGCCCCAATTCGGGAGTG
>CAIJYI010000033.1 GCA_903824855.1 uncultured bacterium
GTCATCTGTCATCCGTTCGTCATTCTGAACTTGATTCAGAATCCACGTCATCATCTGTCATCCGTTCGTCATTCTGAACTTGATTCAGAATCCACGTCGTCATCTGTCAATTCTCCGTATAAATCCTTCCAGTCCGGATTTTCTTTTTCTATAAGTTTAATTTTCCAATCTCTTTTCCATCTTTTAAGTTGTTTCTCTCTTTCAATCGCACCATTTATATCGTCTCCGCTTTCAAAATAAACTAAATTATGAATATTATATTTTTGAGTAAATCCAGGTACTACGTTACTTTTATGTTCGCCGATTCGTTTTATTAAATTTGAGGTAACGCCGACGTAAAGACTACCATTTTTCTTACTTGCGAGGATATAAACGAATCCGGTTTTCATGAAGATTAATATTTTTACAATTACGAACGACGTGGATTCTGAATCGAGTTCAGAATGACGACGGGACGGGACGACGAAACTCGTTTTATTCGTCATTCTGGGCTTGACCCGGAATCCACGTCGTAAAGTTTAACATGGATTCTGAATCGCACCACAAGAGTATTTCCATTTTTATAGTCGCTTTACTCCCTAAAAATTAGGTCAGTTCAGAATGACGACGAAGTACGAACGACGGGACGGAACGACGACGGGACGGGACGACGACAGGACGGGACGACGGAACTCGTTTTATTCGTCATTCTGGGCTTGACCCGGAATCCACGTCGTAATGTTTAACGTGGATTCTGAATCGAGTTCAGAATGACGACGGGACGGGACGACGGGACAGAACGACGAAGTACGAACGACAGGACGGAACGACGGGACGGGACGACAGACAGACGACTTCGAGACGAGACGGCAACACTACTACCTCAACAACTTTCTTACGTTATCCCAGCCGGGGATAGTATCAATATTTGCTTCTTTCCAGTCGGTTGGTTTTCTTCGGAAGAGATCTTGCGTCCAGCGCGCTCTCGTGAGATTTTTTCCGTGTTTGATATCGACGTTCGGCGCTTCTGATTGATAGACTTCAAATTTATAAAAATCATTCCATTTCACCCTGCCGTGAGTCATCGGCTCAAATCCGATATGATAGGAAAATCCAATTTCTTCAACCATCTTAATTCTTTCTTTGTAGTGTTTGATGGCAATGTCACGATACACGCACAATCCGGAAAGAGGACTCGCATTGTAATGAAGCGCAAAACCGTCGGAATGTCGAAGGAACCAATAGTTGCCGTTGTAATACCAGACATTTCTATCAGTCGGATTAAATCTGAAATGTGACGGGTGGTAGAGGACATCATGTTCACAGAAGAAAACAATATCCGTATCGAGAGCTTCGAGTCCTGCAAGGATTTGTTTGAACATAGTTAAGTAACCACGTTCCAAAGGAAGAACGATATTTTGTCCGAAATCGATTGGCTTCAAAGAGACGCTGATGATTTTATTTATTCCCGCTTCACGCGATGCTTTACTGAGCTGTTTCTGACAGACTTTCATTATCTTTTCATCCATGAGATTGTCGGTGTAGTAGATGATACCTTTGGTGGGAGTAGCACTTGCAATCGTCGGCACTGGAGGTGTGAACGGAAGAGCTGCCGGAGTCGGCAAGACAGGAGAAATGGAACCAAGGTCATCTTCTTTTTGAGCGTCAATTATCGATGACACAATCGGTTCTGATTCAGGAGGAGGAAGTTCTTTTGATTCCCTTCTTGATTTCGGGGTTTGAAAATCGCTTGGACCCTGCACGTTTTTACCGTTTTGCAATGGCCAACCTTTTATTTTTTGGCGCATTTCTTCGGTCCATCCGGGGATTGGCCAGAATCTCTCAATCAGCCATGAAAGCGGGAGTGTTTGCAATTCCCATTTATTATCAAAGAAAAGTTCCCTCGCTGTTTTCTTTGCGTTTTCAACTTTTCGCCCCGGATTATGATAGGGAAAACCAAAATCCCCACCCTGTGTTCTAAACATGTGAGCGTACCAAGTTTTGTGATTGATGACTACCCTTCCGCCCGAAAGCCATGTTTTGCAGGCGACTTCTATCCCCTGTGAGCCCCACGAACCGAAGGCTTCGTCGCAGATATTCAATTCCCAATATTTGTCGCGTGTCAGCATAAAACACGAGCCTTGAATGGACATACTTTCGGTAATATCCCCCTTCCCTTCCGGTCGTTTTTTGAATTCGTTGAAATATTGGAAGTGCGGTTCTTGGTCAAAACAATAAGCGACGCTTTGCGGGTTTGTCTTTGGAATCCACACCACATCTTTCACCGTCGGTTTACCGCACCCTTCTTCTTTGCATGGACCGCTTGGACCTTGATAACGAATATGACCTTCGGGACAAACCCAATTGAATGCATGCAGATTTCGCATAACCGGAACCATCGTCCAATTATCCTGCATTTCGTTCATCATCTTCACATCAAATCCTTGATCAAAAGCGCAATGTGCATCAACCTTCAAAATATATTTTGCTTTAGAAAGTTTGCATGCCTGATTCGTGGCGCCGCGCTGGCCGAGACTTGTTTCGTTGATAATGACTCGGACTCTTTCGTCTGCAGGTAAAACAGGAAGTGCAATTTCATATCCGTCGAGTACGACGATAATTTCCGTATTGCCTTCAATGTGTGAGAGAATATCTTCAATTGTTCGCGCGAGAAATTCTTCATTCTTTGCAGGAATGAGAATGGAAAGATCCGGTATATTTTTTAATGGCGTTGGTTTAGATAATTGTTTCGCTGTCTTTTTTTCCTCCGGTTTTATTTCTTGTGGTTTTATTTCTTCCTTTTTCACTTCCTCTTTTTGTAATTTCTTTATCCACATTTTTCCCCGTCGTCCTTCATTTCTTTCCCAAGTATCGGGTCCTTCTTCTCCAAATGATTCGTTGACGGCTTTCTTCACTTGCCAATAAGGGCGGTCATGTCCGCAAATTATTTTTCTTGCTTTCGGAAGCCACATTTTAATATCAGCGAGGACTTCATCATGAGCATGTCCGGCATTAATGAAAACCATATCCACAGAATTGTCTTCAAACTGCCGTACTGCGGTGGCACTATCCATTTTTAAGACCTGAAGATTTTTAAAACCTCCGACGTTCTTCGTGAAATCTTTTGATGTATTTTTTTTCTTTGCTTCGGCTTGAGCTTCCGCCCCTGTCGCACTATCCAAAAATTGATCAACGGAATACACCGTCCCTTTGCACCCGGAAAGCAAGGCGTGTGTGCTTCGGCCCTTCCAAGAGCCGATTTCAACAATACTTTCCATTTCCTTCGCAGTATCAAACAGCCACGAAAGATCCGTATCGTTTATTTCGCCTTCGATTTTATTTTGAGAAACGTCGTATTCCATTTTTTTATGCGATACTAATTTATTAACTTTCTTTAAAATGATATTTTATCCAAATTCCTAAAATTACTCACAACCGTTGTTCGAAAATTTCCTTGCACGTCATCATATCGATAATGAAAATGAGGCCAGGCTCTTTTATACTCAAAAACGGGTTCATATTTTTCTTCAGTATCAGTAAGGATGATAAAGTCTGCATTGTTTTTGAACTTTATTGCATCGACAGCTCGTCTAAATTCCGGTCTATTATCAATCAAAATGACCCCCCAATGTTTATCTAATTTTATTTCGTCCCAATTATTTATAAACACAATGTGATGATTACGACTTTGATATTGTTTTGCCATTTGAAAAAACTCAGCATCATTTTCACAGGTAACCAATTCTCTCTTATTTTTTGCACATAACCAATGGAGAAGCGGGGTGCTAAAAACACCCGAACCAAGTTCCAAAATTGGACCCTTCGTTTCCAGAACCAATTTGAGCAACACCGGTAAGTGAGAACTCATTCTTTTGCTAAATTTCATCATATTGTTTTACAAGATTTTGAACTCGATTTATTTACGCTTTATGGTTTAACATAAAACCAAGATGGTACCTTATCGCCACCCATAACAAAAAGCATCGGTACTTTTCGGTATGAACACCATGCCGGTACCGCATATGCTACCGCATAACAATCCTGTCTGCTCTCGAAGAAATCGTGTCCTGCAATAATTCCGCCTCTTTTTATTTTCGGGCTCCATGCATTCAGGTCTTCAATGACGTGAACATAATCGTGATTTCCGTCGAGATACAAGAAATCCAGAGATTCATCCGCAAATTCTTTTGCTGCATCCAATGACCAGGCTTTGAGAATTTTGAAATGATGCTTTTCTCCTCTGGCTACCGCTTGATTGTAAGCGTTTATTTCCAAATCATCTTGAGGATAGTCATTGTAGCCGTCATAAAATTTCCAAGCATCGATTGCCGTTAGGTCTAAATCAGGAACATTTCTCATTATCACTTCCGCATATTTGCCTTTATATACTCCTATTTCGACGCCCTTTTTTACCCCAAGCTCCTTAAGAAGTTCTAGAAATCCGCCTTCTCTTCCAATCGTCAAAAAAGTCGGTGATGGTTTGGTGAGGTCAACATTAAATTTGGCGACGATATGTTCAAATGCGTTCATTGGTTTTTTTTGTTCATTATTGTTTTTATAAAAATTATTTATGATGTCTTTTGCTTTTCCCCAGTACGGTATTTCTTCCGTTGGATTTGTCCCACGCGCTTTTCTTTCTCCGAGATATGCATAACCGATGGCATCCGGATGTGAAAATACAACATTCGGTATTTCCGTCATAAAACCTTCCGATTTCCGAACAGTGACACCCAAAGCCTTCTCGTATTTCCCCGGTTCAGACCAACTTCCTAACGGGATGCTTTTTTCATCAGGATACTTCGCGAAACGCTCCTCCATAGCAGTTATAAACAAATCTCTCTCACAAATCAAATTTGACAGAACGCGCCTTCCTTTGTATGAAAATATCGGCGGATTTGACCAAGAATATATTGCCTGCACACTCAAATTATATTCGAAAATCCCAGGCGCAGGTCTGTGTGCGAAATGTTCTGGCGAATAGAGAATATCGTCCTCCGCCATTACAATATATCTTGTTTTTGCCGCCTTTGCACCGATTAATGCCTGACGATAAATGTTAATGTATGATTGACCGATATCTCCAACGCAGATATTTTGACCGAGATCAATCGGTTTTTGAGAAACGCTGATGATGGGAATATTTCCGGCGGATTTCAGGAGTTGCTCTTTTGCATTTTGATAAAAATAATCACTGATTTTATTTGCCGTATAATAAATGATAGTCAAATCATTTTCAGGTTCGGCTTTTTCCCACTCAAAGTCTGTTCGAATAAAACAATCCGAAGATGTTTTTGCTATATTTCTGATATGTTCCCAAGACAGCCTTTCGCCATTCAAAAATCTTTCCTCCAACAATTTTGGTTCAACGCCAAAATTCGGAGTCGGAAACGCAGTTTGAACATTGTTAGCCTCATTGTTTATAACTTTTGGCTCGTCGAAACACATCATGAGAGGTCTTGCCGGTGGGAATTTTCGAAGCCACCTTTCCATGTGATGCATGAGATTTAAATCACCGATTTTGAGCATGACGGGAAGAATATCTTCTTTTCTGAATATGGTTGAAGTCGTAGCCATCGGATATCCCCAACTGTGTTTTTTTCCTTGCCATTCCCATGTATTATTTTTGCTCATCTCAGGTCTTCCTCGTCCGTAGTGATTACAGAGGCGAAGCGAAAGACAAAGGATATCCGGATTTTTCTTAAACTCTGCAAACTCGGGGCACCTCTCATCAAAATGTTCAAGGATAATATCATCGTCTCCAAAAAACATAATATAATCTTTGGCAGATTTCAGCATTTCCAAAACTTGTTCCTTCAAATTTGTTTGCAAAATGAAATTAACCTTCGGATACATTTTTATCAATTTATCGTATCCGGCTTTGAATTCGGGGTCATAGGTGTAAATGACGGAAGAAGGCATGGCAAGATTCCTGAGTAATAAATCAAGCTGACACGCTCTATTCTTACTAAAGATAATGGTGGTAATCTCAGATGACCGTTCGGAACTCGAGTTTGGAAATGATGAATTTTGTGAGTGTTCGTATTCGTAAGAAATTTTCAAGAAAGGTCTATCCGCAAAGACGGCCTCTTTCTTGATATGTTCAGCCGACAATCTTTCTCCTCCTAGAAATTTCTGTTCTAATTCTTCTATCGTCACACCCGCATTCGAACACAAATTCCATGTCTGAACCTGATTCGCAAGATTATTTATTATTTTCGGGCGATCAAAACACATCATCAAAGGGCGATCGATCGGATGTTTTCGAAGAACGCGCTCCAACTGATTTGGCATCGTAAAATCAAAATCTCCAATGCTTTTTAAGAGGTCTTTTTTTCTAAAAATATGAGAAGTTACCGACATGGGGTAGACCCAGTCAGGATGATTTCGGGTCGCTCTTGCTTCTCTCCATTTCCACGTATTATTTTCGAGTACCGGCGCATGAGCATAACTCGGTGACATACGCAGACTCAGACAAAGAATTTGCTCATCCTTTTTGAATCGTTCAAATTCGGGAGTTCTTTCAATGTCGTCAAACGGTTCGATTACCACGTCATCATCACAAAAGAACAATGTATATTCTCCGAGATTTTCCATAACCTGTTTTCTGAAATCGGTCTCGCGTACAAATCTGATATTCGGATAGATGCCTTTTAATTTTTCATAACCGGCGGAAAATTTTTCATCGCAGGTATAGAGAACCATTGCGGGCAGACTAAAACCACGCAACAATAATTCCAGCTGACAAGCTCTATTTTTACTAAATATGATTATTGTTATTTCCGAACGCATATCTGAAAATTTGGATAAGTATCATGAAGAATGAAATCTGTACGCGTCCACACGTAGGTAAAACCGGCACGTTCAAGAATTTCTTTCAAATATTCGGGAGTATATCCCCACCAGTGTGTTCGTCCTTCAGCTGCGTGATCACAGTAAATCAAACGCATAGCCCATTCAATTTCTTCGTTTGTTTCAGCCCTCGTCAATATTTCCGCCTGTTTTTTTCGGTCATCGACATCAATAATCAAAGTCCCATTTTCCTTTAAAACTCTTTTCCAATCTTTAAGCGTTTCAAGAAACTCGTCTTTCTTCATATGATCGACAAGGTTGACGCACAAAATTTCATCGACGGTATCATCCGCAAAATCTAATTTTCGCACATCCATAATGACATCGGTAACATTATTATCTTTATTTCCGCGAAAAGGAAATTTATAATAATTTTCTATCGTTGTTCTATTATGTTCGGCAATCTCCGGAAAATCCTTCGCCAGCTTTCCTGACATATCGACGTTAATCCAGCCATCTAAATATACCGTCCCGTTTCCAAGATGTAATTTCATAAAGCATTTAGTGATTAAATTTTTTAATTTTTTACCTTTTACTGTAGATAATATTTCAGCACTTCGCTGACTCATATAATTTTGAATTACACTTCAAAATTAGTGACATCTACAAAATTACTAAGAATGGTGGTGTGGGGACGGGATTTAGTAAAAGTGTATTTATATTTGAATGAAGGAAAAACTGTTGAAAAATGATAATTGTGGTCACTTCTTCCTTCCGTATCGTGGACAACAATAAATCTGGCGAGATTGGCGAGTTTCTTTATATCCACGATTCTTCTTTCAGATGGACCGTGATCAACAAGTACGACATCCCACGGTTTTTCAATATCCATACTATCCCAATCATCCACAAAATGCACCTCATGAAGGCCTTCCTCATATTGCTTATTCATGTTGAAATATTCAGCGTCATTATCGTACGAAACCAATTTTCTTTTATTGAAACATGCCCAGTGGAGGAATGGTGTACTGTAAAGTCCCATGCCAATTTCCAGAACATCACCTGTTGTCATTGATATGGCCTTAATTAAAAGAGGTAAATGTGTTCCCCAATTCTTCGATATTCTCATTCCCATAAAATTATTTTTTTACGTATGACCAACTCGGCGAATGATCACCTTTCCAAATAGTCACATCCTCGTTTAATTCACCCACGGCTTCGATGACACCATACCCATTTTTTTTCACGTAGTCATGGCCGGAAACGATTCCTCCTTTTTTGACTTTTTTTGACCACTCGCGAATATCTTCTTTTGTTGATTCATATCCGTGATTCGCATCAATGTAAACAAAATCGAGTGATTCATCTTTAAAATCTTTTACGGCGTCCATACTTAATTTTCGAATGAATTCACAATGATATTCATTCATACGCTGTTTGGATTCCTCGAAAAATGAGTCGAGCTTTTCTTGAGTGACATGGTCGCGATATCCTTCCGTCAATCCCCAAAAATCTACGAGATATAATTTGTCGGATGTTTTTGCAATATTTCGGGAAAACATGGCGCGCTCGACGCCAACTTCAGCACCGACTCCGATGAAGAGTTTTGCCAAGTCGTTTCTTGTTTTTTCTGTTTCTTCTTTAATTTTCATTGTATTTTTACTTTATTTTTTATCCGTATTATAAAAACATTTCTTTTTTTAATTTTTCTATGTCACCCCAATATTCTAAATTTTCTACCGGTTGTATTTTATTATCTATTCTGGTATTTCGCTGAACGCCGAAGTAGGTTTTGAAACTCAGAACGGGATTTTTTGATTTCCATATATTATTCTCGTTTATGACAAAACGTGGGTGCAGGGACTTCGGTTGATCATCCTTTGTGTACCATTTTTCTTCATAATTTTTTCCTTTTGAAATTTGGTCAAGCCAAAAATCTTTTTTTACCATCTGTGCACCATCTGAATATAATTTGAAATAAGCTTTTTTTTGCGCCCATGCGTTACGATTTTTTTCGTGACGAACAAAGTGAATCCAGACATTTGCATAGTGATAATAATCGGCGTCATCCGGTTGAAATTGAAAATATTCCGGCGGATACAAGAAATCAGCCTCAGCTGTTAGTACGTATTTAGTCTTTACTTCCTTGAGTCCAATCTCTATTTGCCGAAATTCGTTTCCGTAGCAATTGTATTGTTTCCCGACGCAAATATTTGTTCCAAAATCAGGCGCAGGTTCTTGCGTAACAGATACCAACGGCAAATCACCCTTGCTCGCAAGGATTTTTTCCCGAATTTTCGTTTCGAATTTCGGATCTTCTGTATTTGCCGAGTAATATAAAACTGTTACATCGTTCATATAAGTAATATTTCACTTTTTTCTTTACGAAAACATTTTATTTTTTAATTCCCCCATGTCTCCCCAATAAGGAAAAGTATCCTCCATAATGACTTTACATTCAATATGTGTTTTTCGTCTCACTCCATCATATGTCTTAAAAGTAATAACGGGATTTTCAGACGTCCATGTATTATTTTGATCTGTCCCCATATGAGTGTGTTTGATAAAGCTTGCTTTGTTTTCTTCCGTATACCATTTTTCCTCTTCACCAATATCTTTCTTTATCGCATCCAACCAAAAATCTTTTTTAATAATTTGGGCACCATCGGAATTTCTTTTGAAATAGGCCGTTTTTTGCGCCCAAGCGTTCCATGATCTTTCACGCCTGACATAATAGACCCAGACATTATTGAATCGATAATAATCAGCATCACCGGGTTGGAATTGAAAATATTCCGGCGGATAAAGAAAATCCGCTTCGGCTGTTATTACATATTTTGTTTTCACTTCACGAAGACCAAGTTGAATTTGGCGATATTCATTTCCGTAACAATTAACCTGTTTACCCACGCAGATATTTTGACCAAAATCGGAAACCGGCTCTTGAGTAACGGAAATCAAAGGCAAATCGCCCATATTAGCAAGAAGATTTTTCCGAATATTCGCTTCAAATTTCGGGTCTTCCGTACTCGCGGAATAATATAATACGGTTACATCATTCATATTTTTATTCTTTTAGCGGCTGAGGAACTTCCTCTTGGCTTAATGAATGAAATAACCCCATCGGATTCAAATCGCCTTTTACGTGATATCTCCCTATCGGAAACATATAAATTTTTGAACCTTCAATCGGCAGTATTCCCAATTTTACGGCATAGTGATTCCATGCTGTATTAAAAACACAGTCTTCCCCTTTCCTTGATTTTGCGTGATGACCAAATGTACAGTTCCTTGGATTATATCCCCCAATCAAATCGAAAGTTGTTTTTTTGATGGAGTATGTGTTGCCATGAACACTTGCATAGAGGCCTCTTCTGGTATTAAGTCTGGACATATCCATTCCATATTCTTCAAGTACCGCCGGGTCTTGAGTGAATGTTCCGTCCTCAAGAAGAACTCCGAAATATCTTCGAAAAACCATTTTGTCACCCGTAAAATTATAAGCATCCATAATCGCTTCTTTGGAAAGAATGTGATCAATGTCGGTAAGAAGAAGATATTCACCGGTCGCCATTTTTGCGGCTGCATTACGAGCCAACCCTTGAGTCCACGGACGTTTGTCGTTAGTGTGGATGAGGCGTAGATTTTTCAAATGATAATCTTCAATTTTATGCGCAGGAGTACTTCCATCATCAACAAAAATAAATTAAATGTCGTCAGGCAAATTCATAGAGGCAAAGTGTTTGACTTGCCTCGCAACAATAGGGTGACTGTTATAAAAAGCAATGATTATTGATAATTTCATATAATTTCTTTTTTTTCTTGATAAAAGAATTGCGGATATTTTTTTAAAAATGCATCCATTGATTTTGGTTTTGTTTCGCTTATATCAACAATTCTCAATCTGTTACGCCATCTCGGTCTTCCAAATAAATCTTTCTGATTTTCCATTTTTGTGATAATTTCATCTCGTGTGCCAAGTTTTGGTAAAACTCCATTTGATTCATATATGTTCTCAGCCTTTTCTATTATTTTATCCGGATCACCTCCTGATAAATAACTATAATGCCATCCTGAATGTGTAATTAACTGGTTTGTGCCCGGACCGACATATGAGGAGTTTCTTTTTGAAAATCTTCTGAGTTGTTGAGGTTCATTAAATGCACCATATTCAGCTATCGCCGTACCTCCCCATGGTGCGGAAACTGCACAATTCACATAATAATAAAACATGTCCGGCTGAAAATAATACCAGCCTGTTTTACCAAGAAAGAGATTTACTATTTCAGTCCTTGGGATTTCATCAATGTCCGATACCATAATTTTATCGCCTTCTACAGCCACTCCAGCAAGTCCTCTCATTATTGCATTACGATGGAAATTTTCAATAAGATAAACGGGATCTAATGTAAATTTTGGACAATCATCGACTTTCACATAAATAACTTTGTCGAGATATTGTTGAAATCTTTCTTTATTCTTTTCAAAAACAAAAGGTTTGGGTTTTCCTGTGTGAGATGAATTTGCCTCCACGAGTACAAAATAATCAACAAAATCGTATAATTCCATGAAACGAAGTTCAAGAAGTTCCAGTTCGTTAAAAAAGATAAAACAATCGAAAATTTTCATAATTAATATTCTCTCTACATCTTCACATACATCCAGCTTGGGCATCTGTCTTTCCAGATAAAAAGAGGTTTGATTTTATTGGTATCGCACCATGTATCGACAGCTTCAATGACACCAAAAGGAAATCTTGCACTCTTTACGTAATCATGGCCGCAAACCAATCCGCCTTTGCGTACTTTTTTACTCCACGCGGCGATATCTTCCGAAACATGTTCCGTGTCATGATTCGCATCAATAAAAACGAAATCCAGCGACTCATCCTCAAATTGTTTTACTGCTTCCATGGATGTAGCTTTAATGAGCGTAACATTACGTCCGGAAACTCTCGTTTGAGCTTCAGTAAAAGTATTTTCATCCAATTCAGCAGTAATGTTGTCATTATATCCATCGTATTTAGTCCATGAATCAATCCCAAAAAGGTGCAATTTTGGATTAAAAAGTGTTAAATACAAAGTAAAACTTCCCTTAAAAACACCGATTTCAGCGCCTTTTGTGAATCCGAGTTCTCTGAAAAGACGGGGCATTGCGCGCCACCTACTCCAGCCAATAGGAACAATGTACTGATTTTCCGTCAGTGTGATATCATATTTTTTTAATATATAATCTAGAGTATCCATTTTTCTATCATTTATTGTTTAACCCACATCCAGCTTCGTTCATTCACCGTCAGTGCTGAATTCAAAATAAACCAAGGATTAATCCTTTTTGCTTTTGTCCATGCGCGGACGACCGTCTCAACACAACAGAATAAACTTCGCGGACTATCTCCAAAATCATGACCTGAGATAATTCCACCGACACGAACTTTCTTTCCCCATTGGGCAATATCTTCTGTTATATGCTCAAAGTCATGGTTCGCATCAATAAAAACAAAATCTAAAGATTCATCGGGAAACATTTTTACCGCATCCATACTCCACTCCTTGATTATCTGACAATTTTTGTATGGAGCAAGTTTTTTCTGTGCCTCATCATAAAAAATATTATACTGCCACTGTCTTCTTCGATTTTTGTATATCGGGTAGACTTCCCATTTGTCCACTGAATAAAGTTTTAAATCAGGATTAGTCTCACAAAGAATCGCAGAATATATTCCGTCCAATACTCCGATTTCTACACCTTTATTAAAACCAAGTTCTTTAAATAAAGTCGGCAAAACCAATTTTCGGCACAAATCTAATTCGAACGGTTCAGTAGGCGAACCCTTAGATAGATCAAGGTTATATCTCTTTGCTATAAAATCAATTGTTTTTTGCGCGGGTGACACTGCTACAGTTTCGTCGTTTTCATTTGCCATAGTATTTTTTTTTATTTCCATATTCGCTCTTTCCAATCACTGGGCCAATGTGGAAGCGGGGAGAATTTTTCTATTAAAGTGATAAAGAAATCTTTATTTTTGTTTATCCAATAATCATAAGAATACTGATAACTTTTTTTATTTTCATCCTTGCTCATGTGCCACATCGTTCCATATTTTTTTCCTTTGTGAAGATGCGCATACCAAGTATTTTTATTCGTCTTCACTTCCCCGCCATTTTTCCATGTTTCAAAACTGATTTCCTCTGCTTCTTGCCCCCAACCCTGATATTTTGTGTCCATAAATCCTCGTGCCTTGAACCAGTCTTTGGTCATAAACCAGCAGGAACCTTGGAATGTGATAGTGTCGTCTATCATTATATTTGCTCTTTCGGCTGTGCGCAAATCCCACCTGAATCCATGAATGCCGTCGTCTTTATTCAATAATTGTTTGAACATAATATATTCATAATCAATCGGGAGTCTTTTTTCTTCTGATTCTTCGATGCACCATTTTTCGGCATCCAACCTTTGACGCCTCGGAATCTGTACCCAATTTGGTTTATGATCTTTCGCAAGTTGTTCATCAAAACCCTTCGCCATCATGCAGTGAGCATCTAAACTCATAACATATTCGCCGTGACATTGTTCAACCATCATATTGATACCTTGTCGCTTATGACATTTTCCATCACCTTTCGGAATGCGAAGATAATGAACGCGGGAATCATGAACAATCTCTTCCTCCGGAATTTCATATCCGTCTAAAATAGGAAATATTTCTATTTCACCTGTCGCTTTCAACAAGACGTCTTCAATCGTCTTTTTTAAAAATATTTCGTTCCGGCTTGGAATAACAATAGATAACATTCTTTTTTTATTTAAATCTTTCGAAAAGCCAGTCGATGTTGTGAATTCTTTTTTCCCAGCGATTATTCAACCAAAAATCTCTAGAATATGCGTTGCCTGCGAGGACTTCTGTACTGCTTACTTTGTGTGTTCTCCCAAATTTTCGATGTTGGTGAGCGTACCATGTTTTTTTATTCACCATAACCTTTCCTCCACCGAGCCATGTTTTCAGAGCTATCTCAATTGGTTCCTGAGTGAAAGTTCCATATCCTTCTTCCTGTAATCCACCGAGAAAATCCCAATGCTTGCGCGACATAACCCAACAGGAGCCTTGAAAAACCATATTTTCATCTATAAGAACATCTTTCCTTGCATTCATCCGACTTGTCCAATGAAGACCGCAGATTCTATCAGGATTAAGTGATAATTTTTCATAGTCTATAGGATTCGGTTCATCCTCACAGATTACCCATTTATCGGTATCAAGTTTGTACCGTCTCGGAATAACCACCCAATTATCTTCAATATCGGCAAGAAGTTTTACATTGAACCCTTCGTCAAAAATACAGTGGGAATCGCATTTCAGAATATACTCACCACGAGAAATTGCCACACCTGAATTAACACTATCACGGAGGCCCCTTCTATTTTCATTATGAATTACTGTCGCACCCGTCACCGGCATTTCGCAACCATCTAAAATAACGATGATTTCAATTTCACCTTTAGCATTTTTACGAATATCATCAATTGTCGGTTGAAGATACTGATCTCGGTATGAAGGTATGATGATGGATAACATAATGTTTGAAGATGAAAATTGATAATAGAAAATAAATAATTTGAATTAAACTTCTATTTTATTGTCGGGCTATTCTTAATTCTCAATTCACCATTTCCTATCTTTATACCAAATTTGTTCTTTCCAGTTTTCGGGCCAGCCGGGAATTGGCATAAATCTTTCTATTAAGCTTATGAAAAAATCTCTGTTTTTATTGAGCCACAGGTCGGCGGCATATATCTGACTTCTTCGCTGGTCATTTTTATTCATGTGGTACATTCTTCCATATTTCGGTCCTTTATGAAGATGTGCGTACCAGGTATTTTTATTGGTCATGACTTCCCCTCCATTCTTTCTTGTTTCAAGATTTATTTCTTCCGCTTCCTGACCCCAGCCCTGATAGCGAACGTCCATAAATCTTCTTGCATTGAACCAATCTTTCGTCATAAACCAGCACGAGCCCTGTGATGTAAGCGTCGGATCTATCGGAATGTCCGCGCGATCACGAGATCGTTTATCCCATTTAAAATCATGAATACCTTCGTCATTTTTTAAAAGGCTATCGAATGGAATATATTCATAATCGATTGGTGGACGACTATCCGCCTGCACTTGCAGACACCAATTTTCAGCATCCAATCGATGCCGTCTCGGAATCTGCACCCAATTTGGTTTGTGGTCTTTCGCGAGTTGCTCGTCAAAACCTTTTGCGACCATACAATGCGCGTCCAAACTCATGACGTATTCGCCATGACAGAGTTCAACCATCATATTAATACCTTGTCGCTTATGGCATTTTCCATCACCAAGCGGAATACGAAGATAGTGTACGCGAGGATCATGAACGATTTCTTCTTCGGGCGGTTCATATCCGTCGAGTATGGGAAATATTTCTATTTCTCCCGTAGCATTTTGCAAGACATCTTCAATTGTCTTTTTAAGAAAAATTTCATTTCTACTTGGAATAGCGATTGATAACATTGTTGTAATAAAATTATTAAAACGTACAACGTGGATTCTGAATCAAGTTCAGAATGACGGACTGTGATGACGGACAGGGCGGGTGACAGTGGCCGATGTCTTGTTTGTCATTCTGGGCTTGACCCGGAATCCACGTCGTAACGTTTAACGTGAATTCTTGAATCAGGTTCAGAATGACGGACTGTGATGACTGACTGTGATGCAGACAGGGCGGGTGACAATGGACGATGAACAAACGATGAGATATTGGGCTCGGTTTTGTTCTGCAATATAATAAAAAAATACCTCTGTATTTGGTATTTAAACACAAACGTATACGACTTTCAATATTGTAGAATTGTTAAATATGTGTCAGATACATCATTGACGGCATAAAATAAATGCAATTTGACGCAAGAGCCCAACCCACAGGCTGTATAACCTGGTCGGTCCCTGACGGACGTAACTGAGTAAGTGTACCCGTTGAAATATCCAAATAAATAAGACCTGCTGTTCCGGGACCTGTTGACCAAGCCCAAGCATCCAAGCGAAATACCCCGTGGAGCAAAACCCTTTTATTTCCCGTTCCTGAGTCCATCGCCAAGCCGACACAAGGCGCCGTCGCACTGGTTGTCGCATTCGCGGCAGCAAGAAAACCATTCGCTTTCATAAACAATGGTGCACCGATTCCTTGAACATTCGTTTCAATATCAGCGCCGATAATGAGACCGGAAGCAGTGGCATCAACCGACGGACCGTTCATCAATTTAATTCCGGCGATGCTATTCATCGGAAGTTCTCCCATATCTAAACGATATCGAGAAATCTTAATAGTTTGAGTACCGACTTTCAGGTCACCGCAATTCAGACACGTAAAAAGGAACGTTGGAACGTTCTTTCCTTTGTCGTTTCCGACAAGAGGAACCCATTTGTGAGTAACACATTCTCTGGATTCTTCTTTTTTGACGATTTTTGTTGGTACCGCTTTTGAAACCTTTTTTGTTTTAGTTGCAGGTTTTGCTGTACTGATTTTTTCTGTTTCTTTTGGCTTGTTTTTTTTCATGTTCCTTTGTCGATCTGAAAGATTTCTTCTCCTGATTTGTCGTAAATGGATAAGCATTTTTCATCTTCGACTACTTTAAAAAATGGTGAAGAACTTTTTTTGTTGAAGGGGTCGGTCAACTCCTTCTTAATATCATTAACCGAGTTGTCTAGACGTTTTGAAAGCTTCACGAAGGGATCTTCCAGACGCTTCGAAAACAGTGGACCCATCACTTTCCCCGCGAGAAGTGATCCACCGCCGATGACTATTATTTTTAGAAAGGTTCTTCTTTCCTTGTCCATTTTACAAATTTTTCCTAACGCTATTTCGTATCCTTCTCCGCTTTCTTAGTTTCTTTCTCCATCTCAGCTTTTCCTCTTTTGAATTCCCCGGTAAATCTTCCGAAGCCCCTTGCTGTTTCAGAAATTTTGTCTCCGCGGAAAAACAAAAAAGCGATAGCTACCAAAATTATGGCGAGCTCGGGGATTCCCAATCCAAATAAATGCATATGAATTGTTTTATCTTATAATACTATTGTTAATTTGCAAGCTTATTCTTTAGGAGGAGTAGGTGTTTTTTTTCTTCCGCTCCAGAGAAAATAAAGTACAACAGCTGCGAGAACGATAATGACGATTTCTTGAATTCCAAGACCAAACATAAATTTAAAATTTTTATTTTACGATATTCGACCTCTTAAAAATTAATAATTTGAGAAACACACAGAATGGTGCCCCCTCTTAAAATATTTCCAGTTCTTTAATCTCCTTAATTTCACTCTCTATCTCTTTTTTCGTTTTTTTGAATTCACCCTTGAATGAACCTATGCTTCTAGCAATTTCGGAAACCTGTTCCTGTCTTTCATTTCTAAAGACTTCATTCTCAGCTTCCTCTTTACCTCTCTTGAATTCACCAGTTGCGCGACCAAGACTACGAGCGACATCTGAAACTTTATCCCCACCGGAAAACATGACCATCATGGCCACTAAAATCAACACAATTTCGGGAAGTCCTAATCCAAACATATTCTTATTATATTATTTGTTTCGATTTATTAAATCAATGACGAACTATTATTTTTTTCTCCCATTCCAAAGGAAGTAGAGAACTACTGCTGCGAGAACGATAATGACGATTTCTTGAATTCCAAGACCAAACATAAATTTCACAAATATAGATTCTAATAATTCGACCTATAAATTAATATTTCGACTATTCCAATTTCTTAGAAAAATGATATCCGAAATAGTAGAGTAGCATCATTGGAAGAAAAAGCATCAACATGGTAACACCTGTTCCGTCTGGAGTAATTATAGCAGACACGATTAGGAATAGCAAAACTGCGTGACGCCATTTGCTTTTCCAATATCGTGATTTGATTATTCCGATATAACTTAACAATATCATAAACATCGGAAGCAAGAACATCACGCCAACAGCCATCATCAGACTGAAAACATAAGAAATAAATTCATCAAGGGAGAAATACGCCACCGCTCCAATGAGAGTCGCATACGGATAAAACATGCGAAAGGTTGTCGGGACGATAATGTAATATGAAAATGCCGAACCGCACATAAAGAGAAATATCAACGGCAGAATTATCCATATTACAGCCTTTTTTTCACGGGGAAGGAGTGCCGGAGAAAGATAAACAATAAGTTTATACAAAAAATACGGCAAAGTAATCAAAAAACTTAAAAAAACGGAGAGTAAAACCTGCGAGACAAAAGCACTCATAGGGTTAGTAACGACCAATTCTACATCCGGCGGAAGTAGGTCAATACGGACCTTATTGAAAAACATGATAGAAAAAGAGTTTACGTTAAAAATCGGGAGAAAATATGTCTTTCCCATAAAAAAAACTTCGCCGGGACCAAAAGCAAACACAAAAAAAGCAGTAGCAACAAAAACATACACCCAATAAAGTATACCTTTCCAAAATATTATTAATTCATCAAGCAAAGTCATTTTTGTAGTTTATTGCCCTTCATCAAATTCTAAAATCGGGTTGTCTGTTGTGTCGTACATGATGGTCGTTGACGCATCAATTTGCTTAAGTTTAAATTTATTATTAAAAATAAGGGCTGTCTCGACGATGATATTACCTCTCCCGATTGGGGTTACTCCGACATCACAACTACCTCCGGAGCAAACCCAGAGATTTTCGTTTTGCATTCGAATATTTCCGCCGTTTCCACTATTCGATGAAAGCAAAACATCACCGAGAGGATCAACGTAAAATTCACCAAATACCGTGCCTGATTGACTAACTCGTAATTGAGCGACACTATCGGCTCCGACGACATTGAATTTACTACCCGGTGCTGACGTACCGACACCGACGTTTCCCGCCGTATTTACGATAAAAGAAGTGTTTCCTCCCGATGGCCCGACGGCGAATGTTGATGAGGCAAAAATTCCACCCAAAGCATCAATTGAAAAGAGATGATTTAGATTAAAGTCTTGTATCTTAAAGATATCGGCAATTTGACCGGCGAATGAACGAATAGAAACAGGGGTTGCCGTTGAGCTCGTGGCCTCTATCGTCACTACTGCGTTACTTGAAGGGGTTGTCGTTCCAAAAGAAGATTGACCGACACCGCTCACCGCTCCTGCAATCTGCGCAAAAACGGTTGATGATATTCTTTGTCTTGGTGTGAGTGTTTCAAAGGTAACGTTGTTTGAAGAAACTTCTACCTGAAGGTAAATATCTTTTTCGGTATTGAAATTAAAATTTAAGGCGTCAGGATATCCATTGGCGGTATCTCCGATATTGGCATTGAAAACACCTTGTTTTACTGTGGTTGTGACAGAAGAAGGACTTCCTGCCGGCCAAAGCTGACTTCCTGAACCAACGGTTTGGTTGTTCCAGATTGAATATTTAAAATAGTATGTTGTACCGGAACCCCCGACGAGATCTCCTGCCGAATTCGTGAGTCTTCCTTGATAGCTAAAAATTAACGGTGTACCCGCAGCAAAAAGAGCGCCGGAAACGGACGAGAAAAAGAAT
This sequence comes from uncultured bacterium, assembly GCA_903824855.1. Lineage (GTDB taxonomy): Bacteria > Patescibacteriota > Minisyncoccia > Phycocordibacterales > CAIJYI01 > CAIJYI01. The sequence continues at coordinate 19,336 of CAIJYI010000033.1, forward strand.
AGAATTGCTATCTTCAATATTAAGATTTTTCTATTTTTTATATTCATTGTGCACGGATTAACGAGTATATTAATTATACTATAAAAAATAGGATATCAAGAACTTAATATGTGCATTAAGTGTGCATTAACGAAAAACGTAACGCGACGTTAAAGTGAGAGCAATAACGGCGATAAACGAAATAATCCCGCCAAAGAAAAATGGTGCACTTGGGCTAACTTTTTCCCATATAATACCTGCGATAAGACTAGCGGGTAAAGAGACGAGCCCAATTGATGTGTTGTAAATACCGTATGCCCTTCCACGATGGTCGGCAGGTACCATATCGGCAATAAAAGCCTTCGCCACGCCTTCGGTGGTGGCATAATACAAACCATAAAATGCAAACAAAAGCCATATCTGATATGAAGACGACGCAAAAGCAAACCCGAAATAAGAAAGCGAAAATGCCAGCCATCCGAGGATAATTACTTTTTCCCTGCCGATACGATCCGAAAGACTGCCGAGAGGAATTGATGCGGAAGCATAAACAAAATTAAATAATGCGTAGATGAGCGGAATGGCAAGAATAGCTACGCCGACATTTTGAGCTCGGAGTACGAGAAAAGCATCCGAGGAATTTCCAATACTAAACAAAAGTATAATCGAAAGAAAAATATAAAATTTTCTCGGCAAAGAAACCTTAAGAACATTTATGTCCGTTTTTACTGCGACAGGTGTTTCTTTTACTTTATATTTGAGAATAACAAAAGTGAAAAAAAGCGGAACGGTCGTGAGTAATAAAATAATATGATAGCGAGATGGATTATCTCCTAATACATATAATAAGGCAAAGAGTACGAGAGGACCGACAACAGAACCAAAAGTATCTAAAGTACGTGCGATTCCAAATTCTTTTCCACGTGTTTTTTGAAGAGCGGAATCGGCAATGAGAGCGTCTTTTGGGGAGTCTTTCATTCCTTTTCCCACGCCATCAAGAAATCGCAGACTAAGAACGGCTGTGGCCCCGGTGAAAACTGCAAGAAGGGGTCTCGCAAGAAACGAGAAGAAATACCCGAGAAAAACAAACGGTTTTCTTTTGCCAAATTTATCGGAAAGAAACCCTGCCACTAGCTTGAAAATGCTCGCTCCGCTCGTCACAAGCCCTTCTGAGATACCGATAAAAACCTTATCCAGGCCAAGAATGCTCGTCATATATAACGGCAAAATCGGAACGAATATATCCTGACTGATACCGCCAAAGAAACTGATGAGTCCGACATAAAAGACATTTCCACGTTTCGGTTTTTTTAATTCCGGTTCAATTTTATTTTCCATAAATTTTACAGACGTAATCTGAAAGTTGACTTACTCTCATTACTGTTTTTCTTGAATTGTTTTTTTTAATTCTTCTATCTCTTTTTTCAGTTCCACCATTTTCAGTTCGCGCCCTATCATATGTTGATTTAATTTTTTTAATTCTTCCACGCTTGTTCTCGTATTGGTAATATCCCAATTAGTACCAACCATTCGAATGACTTTTCCCGTTTCATCACGTTCAACAATAGCGATAGCCCTAATGTATCTTACTGTTCCGTCAGGCCAGAGTACTCGAAATTCGGTATCAAACTCTTTTTCACCTTTTATCGCCATTTGTATTTCTTTATCCCCTCTCTCTTTGTCTTCAGGATGAAGTCCACTTTGCCATGCGTCGTAGGCCCCACTAAATTTATCTGAGGTTACTCCATACAGACGATACATTTGTTCGTCCCAGACCAATTTATTGTTGATGACGTCATATTCCCAAATACCCACACCTCCGGCACGAGTAGCAAGCTTGAGGCGATCGACGGCTTGGGATAGTCGTTCCTCGGAGAGTTTGATTTGTGATATGTCTTTCGCAACTCCAAAAAGTGCTGGTTTACCGTCCCATGTTCCGTGAGTAATCCTCGTTTCCACAGGAATCTGCATTTCGGACTTTGTAATAATCGGTACAGGGCAAGACTTAGCTTTTCCTGCAATCATTTCCCCTACAATTTTCATGGCTTCATCCCGACGCTCTGCCTGGTGAACCATAAGTACGGATTTTCCGACCAATTCTTCCATTGTATATTGAAGACGATTAATGACGGTATCATTTACTGTTATTATGTTTCCCTCCATATCCAGAACAAAAAGAAAATCGTCGATGGAATTAAAAAAGGCTTTATAGTTCTCCATAAAAATAAAATAACGATAATAAAATAATACAATATAACTATACCACAAATAACAGCCATGTTCTGTGGAAAAGATTGGAATAACAATGGAATATTACAAAAAAGATTTCCACAGTTGACGTATCTATTGAATGATATTTGCTGTATTATAAAGGTAATTATAATTCTTTAATTATTATGAAAATACGAACCCGGCTCTTTCTTAGCTTTTTTTTCATTGCAATATTTCCCATCGCAATAATTTCTGCGATATTTTATTATGATATAAAGGCGACACTGATAAACGAACAAAAAACGGCGCTTGAGACAATCACAAAATTAAAAATAGATGGCATAAAATCATATTTCGATGCTTCATCCAAAGAAATCAGGGTTTCTGATGAACGAATATCATTCCAAGCGACAATTCCGATAATTTCAGCATTATATACAGAGCCCAAAAATCCTCAGTATCAATCGGCTATTACTTTATTAAATAGTCAGATATCCTCACTTACAAAGATTCAGACCGAAACAGAAAATGTCCTATTCGTTAATCCTGATGGAATAATTTCCTATTCCTTTACAAAAGAAGGCCTATTAAAAAACTTTGCCGAACAATTTCCGGAGGTAGGAAAGCTCGTTATGGAAAATGGGAAAAAAGGTTCGTACCAATCCGATCTTTTTCTTCATAGCATCCACAATGGATCCGATTTCTTCGAAGGAATTCCATTTTATGATTCATCGGGAAAATTTATCGGAATTCTCGTTACAGACATGTTGACAGACAAATTGTTTTCTACAATCCAGGGTACTGACGGAATGGGAAACACCGGCGAAACCCTTCTTGTTCGTCTGATTTCCGGCACAGAGTCTGATGCAAAATTAAAAAATAATTTTAATCCTAAAGGTGATACAGTTTTATTTATTAACACCCTTCGATTCGACCCAAATTCCTCATTTAAGAAAACCATCAAGATTGGAAGTCAAAATGGCACCGCCGCACAGAACGCAGCACTGGGAAAAACAGGCTCGGGCATAGGCGTTGATTATCGAGGAGTCCAAGTACTCACAATATATAGAGATTTACCGGAATATAATTTGGGATTGGTTACTAAAATCGACATGTCGGAAATATTGGTTCCCTTTTATGCTCTTCTAAATAAATTATATATTGCACTTATTTTTACTCTCTTAATAGTAATTGTCCTCTCTATCATTTTTTCTAATTTGGTATCTTCCCCAATCCGAGAGATCACGGAGGCTGCGATAAGAATCGGTAAGGGTGAAAAAAATATTTCCTTCAGTAAAAAACTGACGTCATCTCAAAATGAAATTGGGGTGCTCGCCTCAACGTTAGCTAATTCAATAAAAGAACTTGATTCTCTTAATGCTGATATCGAAAGAAAAATCACCGAAAGAACGGCGGATGTGACAAAAAAAGAAAAAGATATTGAAGAAAAATTTGAAAAAATTGCAACCATGAATAAAATGATGGTCGGGCGAGAATTGGAGATGGTAAAATTAAAACAGGAAATTGAGAAATATAGAAGATCATCTACAAATACATAAAATATAAGGCCTGAAAAAATATACGCCTCTTATGAAAATCAAAATAAAAATAGTTCTAATTTTTTTACTTTTCGCTATCTTCTTCCTGACGGCGGGAATGATTTTCCTTAATTTTATTCAATATATTTCTTTTCCTACGTCGATGATTATTCTATCATCGTTGATTATATTTGTTTTGGTTTTAATAATTTATTTCTATATAACAAAAAGTTCTCGACACACGGATAATTCCGAGGCTCCGACATTACCGCCATCAAATGACGTTGAAAAATTAATTGACGCAAAAACAGAACAAATTCATAACGATGAAGTTACTATTGAAGACCAACAAACGGCCATTCTTAATGTTTTGCAGGATGTACAAAAAGAGAAAGATATTTCAGAAGTTTTAGCGAAAGAATTGGAAAAATTCAAACTGGCGGTAGAGGGTGCCTATGACCATATCGTCATTACCAATTCTGATGGGGTTATACTATTTGCGAACCAAGGAGTTGAAAATATTACCGGTTTTACCAAAGAAGAAGTCATCGGGAAAAAAGTGGGAAGCAAGGAGACATGGGGCGGTTTAATGGAACCGGAATTTTATCGAAATTTATGGGATACCGTAAAAGTGCAAAAAAAGGTCTTTACCGGAAATCTGAAAAATCATAGAAAAAATGGCGAAAAATATGACGTACTTGCAAGTATCTCACCCATTTTAGATAACAACGGTAATGTTTTATTCTTTGTCGCCATTGAACATGATGTTACGAAGGAGAAGGCGGTGGACAAAGCAAAGTCAGAATTTGTCAGTTTGGCCTCTCACCAGCTTCGCACACCGGTTTCTTCAATAAATTGGTACACAGAAATGCTTCTTAATAGCGAAGTCGGCGCGATTAATGACGATCAAAAAAGGTATCTGAGCGAAATATACACGAGTAGTAAACGCATGGGTGACCTCATCAATTCCCTCCTCAATGTTTCTCGAATTGAGTTAGGGACTTTTGCCGTCGACATCAAACTCGTAAACATAAACATTCTTGCAAAAAAAGTTATTGCAGATCTTGCCCCTAAGATTATGGAGGATAATATATCATTCAAGGAATCATTTGATGATAATATTTCTGAGATTAATGCGGATGAAAAGCTTCTGCGTATGATATTGGAAAATATTTTATCGAACGCCATCAAATATTCAAACAAGGGAGGTCAGATTAATTTTGCAATACATACCGCTGATATCGGTTCAGACTTTGGAGGAAAAAAGCTTGCTGAAAAAAACATAACTATACTCATTTCAGATGAAGGAATCGGGATTCCCATCGAGCAACATGAAAAAATATTTACCAGGCTCTTTAGGGCAGATAATGCCGCGGCATCAAGACCGGAAGGTACCGGACTAGGTCTTTACATCGTTAAATCGATTGTGGACCAATCAGGGGGGCAAATATGGTTCACTTCGGAGGAAAATAAAGGAACAACCTTTTATGTGACCTATCCAATGTCTGGAATGAAGAAGAAAGAAGGCACAAGGGCATTGATATAGCACTGAAATATAAAATTAAAAATAAACACCTTCGTTTTGAAGGTGTTTATTTTTAATTTTATATTCTTAATTATCACGTCTCATCTACTATTCCATTTTAAGGGTCTGCTTAATTTTTATAGCGACGTCAGCGAGTTTCCAATCAGCTTTTATGAGATACTCTTCGTGTCCGAGAGAGCCAACCAATTTCATCTTTTCTTTGTCATCGAGCGTCATATTGGTAAGGATAATAACAGGGACATTTTTTCCCCATTCATTTTCTGCTCGTAATTTTTGAAGCATGGTTAGGCCATCCATTCTCGGCATGATAATATCAAGAAGAATCAAGTCCGGCTGAAATTTGGTAGCCTGTGTCAGACCCTCTTCTCCGTTTGCTGCCGTCTCAACCTCGAAGCCGTCTCGCGTAAATTTCTCCGTCATCGCTTTTCGCGCCGACACTTCGTCTTCAACAATAAGTAACTTTTTCATAAACGTATACCTTTAATTATCGATTAATAATAAACTATTTTTATGATAAGAGTTCTACGGAACCTTCCTTCTTAATCATACCAGAAAGAGGTATTGAAAAGAAGAATGATGTCCCCACAGGATATTCCTTTCCCTTCTCATCTTTCCTCATAGTGACGGGGGAGGTAAAACCGAGTTTTCCATTCCAACTTTCTACTACGGACTTTGTCATATTTAGACCTATTCCCGTTCCGTCAGAGTCTATTTCTTTGGCATTGTCTGATCTAAAGAGTTTGGTGAATATTTTTGATTGATCTTTTTTTGGAATTCCTATTCCATTGTCGGTTACATCGATTATTAGATTCTGGTCATCTTTCTTTACAGAAACGATAATTTTCCCATTCTCAGGAGTGTAATCCGATGAATTTGAAAGAAGATTATCCATGACAATGTTAAAGAGTTTTTTGTCTATGTTGATTGAGGGCAAATTTTCTTCAACTGTAACTTCGTAAGATAAATTCTTTTTCTCAAACGATAATCGATATGAACTAAGTATCTCGTCTATGACATTTTTGATTTCATAGATCTCAGGAGATATTATAAACGTCCCCATTTCAATTCTGGAAATATTCAACAACATAGAAACAATGGACCACATTCTCCTGTTTGAATGAAAGAGTTCTTGCGCATAATCTTTCTGCTTTTCGTTCAATTCCCCCACCTCTCCGGATAACAACATTTCCAGGAACCATGCGGACGTGGATATCGGGGTGCGTAATTGATGCGATGCGAGCATGACAAACTCACTCTTAGCACTGTCTATTTTGCGCTCCGCTGTGGCATCGGAGAAAACAATGACGGCACCTTGCATTTTTCCTTCCAAATTCTTAATGGGTGAAATACTGTCGGAAATAGGAATAATAACGCCGTCTTTTTTACGCAGACTCGCATGGAAACCCAATTTTTCAGTCAAACCGTTCTCTAGCGTTAATTTTATAAAGGAATTTCGCTCACTATGTTCATCCGAACAAAAGTACATTGTTTCAGAGAAATGTTTCCCTAGAACTTCAGATTTACTCCAACCGGTCAGATTCTCTGCGGCAGGGTTAAAAAATATTACTTCCCCCGCCATATTTACAACAAAAATTCCGTCAGCAATACTCGTGATGATAGCTTCGATTTTATTTTTTGATTCTTCGAGGTTCTTTTTCTCAAGAGAAAGGTCGCTCAAAATGGATACCATCGCCTTTCTCATTGCCTCCGTTCGTGAATCTTCAAGATTATGATAACTTATGATGTTATCAATAGCCACGACTGTTGAATCAAACGTATCTTTAGAAGTTTCGATATTACTCGCCTCGATAACACTCAAAGGGGTATACGCTGATAATTTTTTCTTTGTGGATTCCGCAAAGTTTAGCAAAGAATATAATTTACCTCTTTCTTTCGTTACATCTCTAAAATACCATACTCTTCCCAAATATTTATTATTTTCATCAATCAACGGCGATGAATAACGCTCGAAGATTCTTCCGTCTTTCAGTGAGATGTCGTCACGACTTTTTTTGGCCTTATTTTCATAGAGTTCCTTTACCTTTACCCTAAATTCATCAGGGTTTTCAAGTTTTTCTGAAACGTAGTTCAATAAAAGTTCATCCGATTTTGTCGCAAGGACATCTTCCGGTATGGACCAGATTTGTGTAAAATTATGATTACAAGAAACAACTTTACTATTCTCATCAACGACGAGAATCCCGTCCATTGAGGATTCCAGAACAGTCTTCAGAAGTAAGATACGAAATGATTTTTCTTGTTCTGCTTTTTTTTCTGCTGAAATATCTCTGACAACAGCCTGCAGAGAGACATCTTTACCTCGATTAATTCTCGTAAGAAATACCATTGCGGAAAAATCTTCGCCGTTGTATTTTTTGTGAGTCCATTCAAAAATATTGCTTCCGTCATGAACCGCCTTCTCTATCATTTCTTTGGCTTTTTCTGAGGATAATTTTCCATCAGGCTGGTATTGGGGAGAAAGATTCCATGGTCCGATGGAAGTGAATTCTGATTCATCCGCTATGTTAAACATTTTAAAAGCGGTATCGTTTCCTCCGGTAAATTTCCAATCAGGCGGAGCCAAACGCATTATTGCATCCGATGAATTTTTGTATATCGCGCTTATTTCCTGATCCTTTATTCGAAGGTCCTCCCACGCCATCTTCACATCATCCGATCCGACGAGTATCATAAGTAGGATGTGATCCTTTTCTCCGATTCGCACACTCTTCGCATTGAGAAATGTTTTATACTCATCGCCATTTTTTCGTACAAAAGAAGTCTGAAAATTTACTACCTCGCCTTTCTCTTTCAAAATTTTTGATATTTCCAAACGATCATTTGGGTTTGAGTATGTAAGAAATATATCATCGGAAACATCTGAATTCTCATTGTAGCCAAAAGCACGTAATAATGCTTTATTTACATATATCAGACTTGTATCATCAGCGACAATTCCAATCGGGTAAGGAAAAAGATCAAAAACAGCGGATGCTATTTCACTACTCCAAACAAATGGATGATTGATTATATTTTTACCTATACTATTTTCGGGTAATATCATGATTATTAATTAGAGAATGAATATTTTTTTAGACAGTTTTCTTCCCCTTCAACTTCTCAATTTCACTCTTTAGTTTTTCGACTTCTTCTCTGAGTTCAATTACGCGCATCTCTCTGCCTATCATTAAATCATTCATTTCGGAAAGTTCTTCAACTTTTTCATTGAGAGATTTTTCTATTTCTTTTCTCCGAGTAATGTCGTGCATAATTCCACAAATTTGAAACGGCTTCCCATCCTTATGAATAACGGATGTATTAATTTCAAGCATCAAAGGGACACCGTCTTTTCTCTTAATCTGTAATTCAACCGGATTTAACTCGATATTGTTTTGAACCTTAGAAAATAAAACTGAAATTCTGTTTCTCTCGCTTTCATGAATGAACGATTGAATATTTTTTCCGTTTACCTCGGACCCGACGAAAAGTAATTTTTTTTCGGCAGACGGCGAATGATAGATTATGTTTCCTTTCAAATCGGCAAGAAAAGCCATGTCTTTGCTTACATCGACGATTTCGCGAAAAGTGAAATCGCTCAACCCAAGCTTTTTTTGAAGATCTATTTTTTGTTTGAGGATATAGGTAATAATCAAAGAAAGCGCGCCTATAAGGTAGCCGTGAAATGCGTGATTGTATATTATAAAATCAGTGATTGGAGACATGAAAAATTTCTAAATATTATAACGTTTTTCTAAATGCTATATATTGATTATTATATAACAAATACACCAATAATGCAGGTAAATATGTGAACAAGTGAAGCCATTATTAATGTTAAAAATTGCCAACAAAAAGCCGGATATGATTGATGATACAAAAAACCTCGCAAACATGTGCGAGGTTTTTTTATTAGCTTATGTGTGCGATGGCGTTGTTTACTTTTTCTACAACCTCGTTTATAGGATGCTGTGATTTTACGAGATAATCGATGGCGCCCAATTTGATGGATTCTTTGATTTGATCGTCGCCGTCGAGATTAGAAACCATAATGACGGGAATATGTTTTACTTCGGCATCGGACTTTAATTCTCTTAAAATCTCCAATCCGGTTTTCTTCGGGAGGATAATATCAAGCAAGATAATATCCGGCATAAATTTCTTAACTGACGCTAAAACAAGGTCTCCCGTAAAGACAGATTCTACGGTGAATCTTTCGCGTTCAAATTTTTCGCGGAATACTTTGGATAGGGATTCTTCGTCTTCTGCAATGAGTATTTTCATGGCCTATTATTGAATTAATGGGTAATAATTATGTTTATTTGCGGGCAATATCCCGAATATTGTCGACGATATATTTCTTTGTCTTCCCTGCTTTTTCTTTGATTTTCTTGGCGGTAAAAATAACTTCGTTCAAATCTTTGGCTCCAATTTTTCCTTCCTTGGTCAGCGCTAAAATCTTATCTGCGTCATTTCCCATTATATCAAATGTATCTCCAATGTCACGCTCGGCAATAAGTATTCTTCTTTCCAGCTGTTTATTCCACATCATGTATGAATACCACCATAATCCAAATATCAGAACAAGAATACAGATTATTATAACAAAAAATTGTGATTGCGTAAGAGTGAATGAACCGATAGCAACATAGACGTTCTCTAAAATCGTCATGTTAATTGAAGTGCTCGTTTTATTCCCTGCCATATCAGCTGCGGAGACTGTGACTAGGTGCTTTCCTGATGATAACGGAGATAATGTATATGATGTGAGATTAGTCGTTGTGGCATCCTTTCCATCGATAGAAACGAGATACGATGCGACGCCGGAAGGCTGGTCATTTGTTTGAAATGAGATAGTTGGTGATAGGACGCCGGTAGTTAGTCCTTCTTTCGGTATTACATTAAATGACAAAGGAGGAACCGTATCTATACCAATCTGGTAATCGGCGACTGTTCCCCAGCCGACATCGTTTTTGAATCTTACATGAAGATACCAGACGCCATCGGTCAGATGGTCAAATGTTTTATTATTGAAAAGTCCTTCGGAAGTTTTAACATCAGAAACAGGATTTTGATTGATTGCGGTTGCGACATCGGTAACGTCCGTCGGGAGTTGCCAACGAACAATGAAGGAAGAGATGGTATTATACCAACCCTGTGATGTCGGATAAAGAGGAACTTCAATAACAGGTTTAACCGGAAGTTTTCCCGTCGGGACGGCAGGGCGACTAATTATTTGTACCGCAGGGATTTTCGGTGCAGGAATAATCAGTGAAGCTTGCTGTTTGGTAATACTGGTAATATTCAAACCGGTCATCGTGGTTAAGACGTTGGTTCCATTTCCATCGCTCGCAGTAATGGCACCGTCTGTGAATGCAATATTTGCAGGGCCGGAACCGACTACTTTAAAAGTGACGCGAAGAATTTGGAGAGTTTTTCCATCAACTCCGCTCAATGTATCGGAACCGCCGATAAAAGAGACCTTCCCTGCCGTATTATCTGCAATCGGATCCTGCAACCAGAAGGAGAAAACAGAATTTGCTTTGTCTGTTGATTTTTCCTGTAATACATTTACCGGGAAATTTATGGTTGCTTGCGCGGCGTTAATTCCGATATTTTCGCTATTGATTTTTACATCAACGGAAAATTCGTCACCTATGGCGAATTGCGTTTTGTCGGTAACGAGATTGAGCGTCCCGGCAAAAGCCGACGGAATCATCGCAAAAAATGCAATGGCACCGACTATGAGAAATCTAAAATGTTTTTTCATAATATTTTACTTATAATTAATTAATTTTTATGACATCCCCCGACGTGGATTCCGGCTCCCAAGCCGGAATGACGTGTCGAGTTTTATTTTAATTTAAGAGTTCTCACAAAGATGCTTAAATCTTGTACATCTACTTTTCCGTCTCCGTTCAAATCATCTTTAATTCGTACTTTCGCATCCGTTGATTGCCATCTGACAACAAACATACTCCAGTCAGTTATATTTACAATTCCGTCTCCGCTAAAATCCATGTTCGGTGTGAAAATATTTACGACGGAGAATATTTCTTGAGGAGAGTAATCACTCTTTAATCCTGCAGGGCTAATCTGTCTCGTGCGAATGGTGTGACTTCCAAAATCGAGTGCTACGGTCGGTACGAGTGCTTTATAGTGACCATTTGCATCTGCGGTGACCGTCGGCAAGATTGGTTGATTATCGACTTCTATTTCAACCTTATAATTTGGCGCTGCTTCACCGCTTATCCCGAGTACATCGCCTTTGGTGGCTGCAGTCCTAGCGAGTGCGAGTGTCGGGGAAAGCAAGATTCCATTTACGTCGAGCTGGAGATTCGCATTGGCCATATTTGCATCAAATATTTTTACCTGTGTCGCATTATTGTTTTTATCGATACCGACGACTGCATAGGATCGCGCGTTTCCTGTTAATCCATTGAATGATAGATTGAAGCTCGCTGTTGTATTAGCCACACCCGTCTGGTTTTGTGTTCCACCGGCACCACCGATAGCAATGACGTTTAAATTAGCTCCCGGGAACGCTTTTCCGGTGAAATGAATTCCGGAAATGGCAGGGTTATAGTAGACCGTTGTTCCACCACCTCCTCCGACACTCACGATTGGTGCGACGACATCAAAGGTGAGAGTTCTTGTCGATAAAATATTGAGTCCGGTGGAAGAGCTATCAACAAGTGATAGAGTTATTGTTTCAGCGACGGCATCATTGATATCAATCGTTCCGACTCCGTTGATGATAGTTACCACTCCGGCACCGGTAGCAGAACCGGTCGTATGAAGTGTGACATTATGATTATAGGTAGCATCGACATTTCCTGCTCCGTCTTCAGCACGGACAGTCACGGTAACCGGAATATTAACCGTTGAATTCGTTACCGGCTGAATAATGAATCGTGTTGCAACTATTGAGGATGAAGAAACGAGAACAGAATCAGTATCAGAAGTTATTGTTGGACCGTCTGATACGGTGATTGTCCATGTCCCGAGAGCTTCTTCGTAATACCAGACATGTGCTTCTGAATTACCTTCAGCGAAAACTGCGACTGAAGTAGTAAAACCTCCGGTTACTGCGTCGTAAAACTTACCTGAGGCTGACCCTGAATCGGTAGAGATATTGGCTGATACGATTCCTGAAGTAACAGGATTGTCGTATGCATCGGTGCGTGTAATTGTATATTCAAGTCTCGTTCCCGCTGTCATGTTTCCCGGATGATCTATAAAGAATTTTGCAATCGCCCCGGGGAGAACGTTGAATGTTTTCGTCGCGGTGGCTGCTCCAATCGAGGCAGTGACGGTGACGGAATCAGCCAGTTCATCGTAATACCAGAAATTTACAGTGGAATTTCCGTCGAGAATATTTACCGTGGTCGGTATAACACTTCCTCCGATTGCTGAATCATAGAATCTTCTGTTTGCACTGAGAGATGAAGTGTTGAGAGTGATTGGAGTGACTCCACTCGTAATGAGATTTCCATATTGATCTTTACGCGTTACGGTGAATTGAAGGCGATCACCTGCTGCTGTATCTCCAGCCGTTACCAAGAATATTTGAGCAACTGTCCCCGTAGCGAATACAGCGGAAGCGGTTGATGAATGATCAAGTGTCGGGTGTTCGGTGTCAGAGAGAGAAAGGTTGGTTGTTTCTGCGGTGTGGTCGGAAATATCAATGGTACCGACACCGAGATTCAATGGTACTGAACCATGTATCGGAGTAGCGGAACCGGTAGTGTTCAAGGTGACGTTTCCGGATATTGTGGTATCAACATTGCCGGCATCGTCTACTGCTTTTACGGTGATAGTGATTGGACCATCAACAGTACCCGAGGCAATTGGTGTTTGAATAATAAGTTTTGTTGCAACAATCGGGGCTGGATTTACCAAAACTGCGATGGTGCCGTCGGTGACACCAAGAACTCCGTTTGATGCGGTAACGGTGTAGTTTCCGGAAGTTTCTTCATAATACCAGAACGATGCGGAGGATGAACCATCAGCAATAGTGATGGAGGTGATGGAGGTTCCGCCGGTCGATGCATCATAGAAAAACCTGTTTGTGCCGAGTACACCTGCTGTCGTCGAAAGATTGAGAACTGAGGATCCGGAAGTAACAAGATTTGCAAATTGATCTTTGCGGACTACGGTATAACCTATTCTCGTTTTTGCTGTCATTGCCGGTGAGCCACTCAAAGTGAATGAACTAACGGCACCGGGAACTACAGAAAGAACATTAATGCCATTACTGATTCCGGACGTTCCGGATGCGGTAATAGTTATTGAACCGGGGGTTTCATCGTAATACCAGAAATTTACGCTCTGTTGTCCGTCGGGAATAATTATGGAAGTGATAACAGAACTTCCGGTTTCGGAATCGTAGAATTTTTTATTTGCTCCTCCATTACTGCTCAAATTGACGGTGATATCTCCTTGTGAAGTGAGATTTCCAAATTGGTCTTTTCTTGTAACGGTATATGCCGCACGACTTCCGGCAGAAAGCGGAGTCGGGCTATTCAAAGAGAATTGAGTGGTTGCTCCACCGTGGAATGTGACGTCGGCGGTAGAATCAACGTTAAGAGTCGTGTGCTCGGTATCAGAAAGTGAAAGATGAATTGGCTCGGCGACGGTGTGAGTAACCGATCTTGATCCTGTTCCTCCGGATATGTTTACAAGACCTGCGCCTACGGCGGAACCGTTTATCAATAATGTTACGTCATCGACATAACTCGTGTCGATTGAACCGTCAGCTTTTTGTGCTTGTACCGTAACAGTGACCGGTGAATCAACGCTGTGTGTAGCATCGGTGAGGATGACAAATTTTGTTGCGGAATAGGTAACGCTAAATGAAACATAGTTTGAAACTCCACCGCCCGGTGCAGAATTTGTGACGGTGATGCGCGCACTTGATGTAGCGAGAAGCATGTCCGATGCGGGAATAAGCGCGGTAAGTCTTCCTGTGTTTACAAAGGTTGTAACACGAGCACCTCCATTAAAATTAACAGTAGATGAAGGTATAAAATTACTTCCGTTTACCGTAAGTGTAAAGTCGGGATCAGTAGTATGTTTCGAAGACGGGTCGATGGTTGAAATTACCGGAACAGGATTCACGAGTGTGACGGTTACAGGGTCGGAGGTGATGACATTATAATTTGAGTCACCGGCTTTTGTTGCGGTAACTCCACATGTTCCGGATACATCAGAGACATTTAATGTTGTACCTAAAGTAATATTACATCCGGTTGAAAGTCCGGCTGAGAAAGTAACATCGCCTGAGCTTGATCCTCCTAATGAAGACAATACAGCAGTCGAACCGTAAGCAACCGTTGATGGTGTTACGACGGCGGTAAGCGCCGACTGATTAGCTTTTTCTAAAGTGACGGATGCTGGAGACGAAGTGATTTCATAGTAGTTTGCGTCAGCAGCCATAGTGGCAGTGATGGCACATGATTCGGAAGCATTTGAGACATTCAAGACTGTCCCCCCGGTAATATTACATCCCGTTGATGCTCCAACTGAGAATGTGACGGCACCTGTTCCTGAACCTCCGCTTTTTGTTAATGCTGCAGTGTTTCCGAACGTGATGGTTGACGGAGTAACAATGGCCGTAAGCGGTGATTGATTAGCTTTTTCTAAAGTAACGAGTACCGCATCTGATGTTTTAGGTTCGTAATCTGAATCACCGGCTTTTGTGGCAGTGACAGAGCAAGTACCGGATGCGTTTGAGACATTTAATGTAGTTCCCAATGTGATATTACAACCGGTTGATCCTCCTGCTGAGTATGTAACAGTTCCCGATCCTGATCCTCCACTCGAACCGAGAGTAGCAGTCGAGCCATAAGCGAGGGTTGAAGGAGTAACGGTGGCAGTCAAAGTTGCTTGGTTCGCTTTGGTTAAGGTAACGGTTACGGGAGCAGAGTTTGCAACATTGTAATTTGTGTCAGCTGCTCTGGTTGCAGTAACAGCACAGGTACCGGAAGCATCTGAGACATTTAATGTTGTTCCCAAAGTAATATTACAACCGGTTGATCCTCCGACTGAAAATGTAACGGAACCTGTTCCTGAACCTCCACTATAAGTTAACTCAGCAGTTGTTCCAAAAGCAACCGTTGAAGGAGTGACAATTGCAGTAAGGGTCGCCTGATTAGCTTTTGCTAATGTTACCGAAGCAAGAGAAGAAGTGATTTCGTTGTAGTTTGTATCGCCGGCTTTTGTGGCGGTAACGGCACAAGTTCCTGAAGCGTCAATTACATTCAAAGTTGTTCCTCCCGAAATGTTACAACCGGTTGAAAGTCCAACAGAGAATGTGACGGCACCTGTTCCTGAACCTCCGCTTGAAGATAGGGCTGCGGTTGTTCCATAAGTGACGGTCGAAGGATTAACAATAGCGATAAGCGTTGCTTGATTGGCGGTAGTAATAACTCCGGTACTGATAGCGAACGGAACGGTGACGGTGTAGTTTGCCTGATCAGCGCCACCGAGAGTAACGGCAGAAATAGTAATCGTTTTTCCGGTGCCGGCAGTTGCCGTGTCGTAGGTTGAACTAATGGAAGCGACATTAACAGACTCGAGTCCGATAACTCCACCGAGTGTTCCGCCTGAGAGATTGGCGGTGTTGTTTCCGTCGTATGGTTTGGAAGTTCCTGACATCGCGGAGACAGTGAGAGCAA
>CAIJYI010000034.1 GCA_903824855.1 uncultured bacterium
GGGTGATTGTTTAATTTTTTCGAAAAGAATGAGAATACAAACAATTACCACCCAGAGGAGTAGAAAAATATTAAATAAATATTTCTGTCCTGCTTCCATTATAGAATAATTGAAAATGGTATGCAACGCAAAAGAAAAGGATAACCCTGTGAATAAATAAAAAATGCGTACAATTTTAGATTTTCCTACACCAAAACCGATGCCAAATCCGATGAGTGCGGAACACGCCACGTGGAGAAGCGAAGCGCCGATAAAACGAAGAGGGATAGTCGTCATGTCAGCAGTATTTAATGAATTGTAAATGAACAGAACATTTTCCAGTGCAGAAAATCCGAGTGCCGATGAAATCATATACATCACAACATCGATTGGTTCATCAAAATACTTCGTTCTGATTCCTGCAATAAAAGCCGCAAAATATTTTAGAGTTTCTTCAATAACCGCCCAGATGAAAAAGAGTAGCGGTGAGTATTGCAGAATAGAATCATACGTAAGTTTTTCGAGAAATATTGCAATAATTACGGCAATCATGCCGAGATAAAAAGCTTCAAATATAATTTTTTTTGGTTCCGGATGTACTTTGTCTTCTTTTAACCAAAACCATAACCAGAAAAGTGCAGGAAGGATTCCTCCAATCAATGCGCCCGCTATATGTCCGGAGAGCAACGGGTTGTTCATCGCCAAATAGGTAAGCACTAATGTGACCCCCGCGATTGTTCCCGTTTTTTTAATATTTATGTGGTGATGTGTGGCCATTTTTCGATCATTAACATTTTTTTATCTTTAATCGGGAGCATCCCCCAGATCTCCTCCGTAACAAATGGCATAAACGGATGAAGCGCCTTTATCATAGTCGTGAGAATCGTCCAGATTACCCATTTTGATGATTGTTTATCTTTTTCATTGTCACCAAAAATTTGTTTCTTGGAATCCTCAACGATGACGTCAGCAAAAGTATGCCAGAAATATCCATACAATTTTTCTCCGGCCAAATAGAATCGATAATTCTGCATGTCGTCGGTAATTTCTGATATCAAGTTTTCAAGCTCGACGAGTCTCTCTTCTCCATCCCCGGTAAGTTCGGGGGCTTTTTGAAGATCCATTCCTTCAATACTAGTGAGGACAAAACGGGTGACGTTCCAGATTTTATTTGCAAAATGTTTATAACCGCGAATTTTATCTTCTGAAACACGAGTATCATTACCCGGGCCTGTTCCGATGATGAGAGAAAGTCGCGTTGCATCGGCGCCGTATTTTTCCGCCATATCAATCGGGTCAACGCCGTTTCCGAGTGATTTACTCATTTTTCGTCCTTTTGCGTCGCGCAATAAGCCGTGCAAATAGACGGTTCGGAATGGGACATCCCCAAGCAAATATCCTGACATAAGAATCATACGGGCAACCCAGAAGAAAAGAATATCATAACCGGTTTCAAGGACGGATGTTGGATGGTAAGTTTTAAAATCAGGGGCTTCAACATCCGGCCAGCCGAGGGTCGAGAACGTCCAGAGACCGGAAGAAAACCAAGTATCAAGGGTGTCTTCATCTTGAACAAAACCTTCCTCTGTTGGCGCCTTTGTATCGCAATAAATTTCATCGCCTTTATACCAAACAGGAATTTGATGACCATACCAAATTTGTCTTGAGATACACCAGTCGCGGAGATTATCAATCCAGTGGAAATAGACTTTTTCAAAACGTTCCGGAATAATGGTTGTCTGACCGCTTTCAACAATCATGCGCATCATTTTTTTGAGCGTGGTTTTTTCTCCCGAAGCAATTCCGTTTAATTTTGAGTTTTCGAGAGTGAATTCTTTGTTCACATTTATAAACCATTGTTTTTTCGGTAATGGTTCGATGATTCCACCTGTTCGTTCTGCTGTCGCAAGATTTTGATCAATCTCCTCTTCTTTTTCGAGTAAATTTTCCTTCTTGAGCCATTCAACGATAATCGTGCGAGCTTCAGCGATTTTTTTATCTTTGAGTTCCGGCGAATCCACCATCATTTTTCCGTATTCATTTATGACTTGGATTGTCGGGAGATTATGACGAGCGGCGATTTCGGCATCGATAGAACTATGAGCCGGAGTAACTCCGACGGCACCGGTACCGAATTCCTTTTCAACAGCCAGATCTCCGACTATTTTAATGTGAATAGGAACGCCGGCAAAAACAATATCGTATTCATTGCCGATATATTGCATGTAGCGCTCATCTTCCGGATGAACGGCGACGGCGGTATCTCCAACTTTAGTTTCCGGGCGGGTTGTCGCAATAGTGATAGGGAAATCGTGAGAATATTTAAATGTATAGAATTTTCCTTTTCCTTCAGTGTAAATAACCTCTTCGTCTGAAACAGTGGTCTGACCTTTCGGATCCCAATTTACAATTCTTGTACCGCGATAGATTATGCCATCGTCGTACATTTTTTTGAAGGCGGTACGGACGGCAATCGAACGTTTTTCATCCAGAGTAAAAGCTTCGCGGCTCCAGTCGATAGAAGAACCCATAACACGTATCTGATTAGTGATGGTACCATGACTTTCTTCTGCGAATTTATCAACGCGTTTGAGAAATTCCTCGCGACCAAAATCGTGACGGCGCTTTCCTTCCTCTTTGGAAAGAATTTTTTCAACTTTAGATTGAGTTGCAATTGCCGCATGATCTGTACCCGGAAGCCAAAGTGTTTTCTTGCCGTTCATTCTGTTGTATCTGACCATGATATCCTCAACAGCGAGCATCGTCGCGTGGCCCATATGAAGAGTGCCGGTAACATTCGGAGGGGGAAGTGTGATGGAAAAGACTTCTGCGTTTTTGTCGCAGGCTCCGTCTTTCACGCAATTGTCGGGGTTGAAATATCCGCTTTCTTCCCAATATTTATAGATTCGGCCCTCTGTTTCCATCGGGTCGTACGGTTTTAAGAATTTCTCGTTCATATATTCAATATAACATAAAATGCTTATTATTTAAAATATTTTGAGGATATCTTTATTTGTGGAAATATTCACAAAATTTGCCTCTCCACCGTTAATCCACAGAAATATGTTTTTTGAAGAAACGTTTTTTTGTGATAGTATACAGACATGACACAAGAAATTAATAATGATAACGACAAACCAAAAATCTACGATTCAATTTTTTGGATTGAAGTCGAAAAAATAAAGCCGAATCCCTATCAGCCGAGGAGAGAATTCGACGAATCCAGACTTCGCGAACTTGCCGATTCTATCCGTCAGTATGGAGTTCTTCAACCACTCGTGGTAACACGCCGTGAATTCGAAAAAGAAGATGGAGGTCTCGGTGTCGAATATGAACTTATTTCCGGAGAAAGACGTTTACGCGCTTCTAAGCTTGCGGGAATTAAACAAGTTCCTACTGTTATCCGCACCGGTGAAGATGATAACCGCGTTAAACTTGAACTTGCCATAATTGAAAATCTCCAACGTGAAGACTTGAACCCCGTCGACCGCGCACGTGCCTTCGGACAACTTGCAACTGAATTTAATTTGAAACACGGAGAAATCGGCAAACGTGTCGGGCGAAGTCGTGAATATGTTTCCAATACTATCAGGTTACTCGCACTTCCACAGGATATTCTAGATGCAATTGCCCTTGGTAAAATTTCAGAAGGTCATTCACGCCCAATCCTCATGCTTTCTGATCGACCCGAAGAACAAGCCGTACTTTTTAAAGAAGTAATGTACAAGAAGCTTACTGTCCGTGAGACGGAAGGAATTGCCCGACGAATCGCTTATGATAGAGTTCGCAAAAAATCATTGTTCCAAGATCCTGAACTTGCCGCACTTGAAGAAAGATTTACCGAGAGACTGGGAACTCGTGTCCGTATTGAAAAGAAAGATCAGGGTGGAAAAATGGTTATCGATTTCTTCTCAAATGACGACCTTCGCGGAATTTTGGATTTAGTTCAATCATCAAAAGCAAGGAGTGGTACCGAGCTTATGGATAAATTTATTTTAAGCCAACAAGGAGTGCCTGCTGTTGAAGAGGCTCCAAGAGTTATTGTTACCGTAGAAGAAGCCGTTGCTGATCTTGAACAAGAGCGCGCTGATAAAGAAAACCCACCTGAGGCCGCAGCAGCTATTACAGAAGACGACGCCTTCGAGGAAGAAAAACTCGCCATGAACGACAAGTCCCCCGAAGAATTACGAAAAGAGGAAGAGGAAGAAGAAGCTCTCTATTCAATGTCTAATTTCAGTATCTAATGAAAAAAATTCACTTAGGGTTCATCCCCTAAGTGAATTTTTGTATTATACTCATTTATGTGTAAGATAAAGAAATGGAAAATAAATTGCCCCAAAATATATTACTGGTCGATAAACCAAAAGGGATCACTTCTTTTGATGTAATTCGCATTCTTCGGAAAAAGTTGGGGATTTGGAAAATGGGACACGCCGGGACTTTGGATCCGCTCGCTTCGGGGCTTATGATAATCGGCATAAATGACGGCACAAAAAAGATGACCGAATTTTTGAAGTTGCCGAAAACTTATGTCGCAGAAATTTTGCTCGGAAAGAAATCAGAAACCGGGGATATGGAAGGCAAGATTATTGAAGAAAAATCTGCCGAACATATTACCGATGATATGATTGAAGAGGTAGTAAAAAACTTTATCGGTAAACATTTTCTCGCCGTTCCAATGTACTCTGCGATTAAGGTCGGAGGGAAACCGTTGTATTCTATCGCCAGAAAAATGGAAGCAGGGAAGACTCTCACAGAAAAAGAAAGCACTGCCGTCGCGCCGGTGAAGGAAATGGAAGTGATTTCGATTAAGCTGACATCAGTCAGTCCTTGTTTGACCAAGAATCCGGAGTCAGCGCATCAAACGTGGATTCTGAATCAAGTTCAGAATGACGATAAAATTAAGACTATTTCTCTTCAAGTTGAAATCCGCGTCTCCAGCGGCTCGTACATTCGCACACTTGTCGAAGAACTTGGGACACGACTTGGTGTTCCTGCTATGACAATCAATTTAAGACGAACAAGCATCGGCGATTATTCTGTGGACGGCGCAATGAAAATCGATTGACAAATAAAATATTATATATAATAATAAATACGGATAAGCGCACCTTTATATGAACGTAATGTTTCCGATGACCTCTGATTTTTTAAGTTGTCGAACCTCGTGGATTGAGGGTTAAGAGATGTTATTAGGACTGTTGTTTATTCGGTAGCGATGCGTTGAAAAACGCATCGCTTTTTTATAAATTGCATGTTTAGTAAAAGATAAATCTTGAATTAATATCGCATTTGTGAACTGTTATAATCTCTGTTACAATACATGCATGACGAATAAAAAAATATTGCTTTCAGGTGTTAAACCGACCGGGCGGCCACATATTGGGAATTATTTCGGAGCGATGAAACAATTTGTGGATCTTCAGGATGAATATGAGGCTCGTGTCTTTATTGCCGACTATCATGCTATTACTACGGTTCAAAACGCGGAAGAACTTTCGAGAAGCACTATGGATGTCGCACTCGACTATTTGGCTATCGGAGTCGATCCTTCTAAAACTCTTTTGTTTAAACAATCTGATGTTCCCGAAGTCTGTGAACTCGGCTGGATATTCAACTGCATTACCACGATGCCGTATTTAATGCGCGCACATGCCTATAAAGACGCTGAGGCAAAGAACAAAGAAATCAATGTCGGACTTTTTGACTATCCGATTCTTATGGCTGCCGATATTCTTATTCAGGATGCCGATGCCGTACCGGTGGGTCAGGACCAAAAACAGCATGTGGAATACGCCCGCGATATAGCTGAAAAATTCAATCGAGTTTTTGGAGATACCTTCAAACTTCCAAATCCATACATTCTTGAACATGTAAAAATTATTCCCGGCACTGACGGACAGAAAATGAGTAAAAGTCACGGCAACACGATTCCGCTTTTTGCTACTGATGAAGAAATTAAAAAAGCGGTAATGGGAATTCCGACTAATTCACAAGGTGTCGACGAACCGAAGAATCCGGAATTGGATCATGTTTTTGCACTCCACAAACATTTTGCCGACAAGGATGAGATAGCCGAAATAGAACGTCGATATCGCGAAGGAGGAATGGGATACAAAGAATCAAAAGATATTCTCATCTCAAACATTACCCGATTTATTGCTCCGCTTCGTGAGAAAAGAAAGGAATTCGAAAAAGATGAAGAATCCGTAAAAAAAATGCTTAAGGAAAATGGTGCGAAAGCTCGTGAAATTGCCATTACAAAAATGTCGCAAATAAAAAGGTCAGTAGGGCTTTAGATGTTGACTCCTGTGGTACATCACTCTATAGTGGAAGAAGAATTGTTTTAGGAGGTCAAAATGGATACGGTAGAAGTTCCCACATATAATAGAAATGAAGCACCGCCCTTCCCGTGGCAAAAATATATTGCGATTTTGGATTATAGGGTAAGACCCGATGAAACCAGAACGTTGGTCGCCTATAAAGTTTGCAACGACCCGACTTGTAAATGCAAAATAAAATGCCGGTGGGGAATATACGAAAGAGATACTGCATAAAAACAAAGCACCTGTTTGAAAATATTTTCAAACAGGTGCTTTTTCTGTGCCCGAGGCCGGACTTGAACCGGCACGCCGTATGAGGGCAAGGGATTTTAAGTCCCTCGTGTCTACCAATTTCACCACCCGGGCAATGTGTTTTCAA
The DNA here is from genome assembly GCA_903824855.1 of uncultured bacterium. Classification (GTDB taxonomy): domain Bacteria; phylum Patescibacteriota; class Minisyncoccia; order Phycocordibacterales; family CAIJYI01; genus CAIJYI01. The sequence goes on from CAIJYI010000034.1 coordinate 6,682, forward strand.
TTATTATTTGTGCAATACTTACCGTTCTTTAACGAAAAAAGCATATAATTTATTGTTTGTCATTCTGAACTTGATTCAGAATCCACGTTATCGATGTGGATTCCAGATCGCGGTCTGGAATGACGGACGTAGGGAAAATATATATATTATCGCTTTTCGTTTGAGGCCTGGGTGGGAATTGAACCCGCGCATAAAGCTTTTGCAGAGCTTCGCCTTACCACTTGGCTACCAGGCCTTTCACCTCTTGCGAGGTTATTCTATATTATAGGTCTCTTGAAATATCGTCAATATGTTGTCGGTATTTTTCTCCCTTATCAATATCAAAATCGACTATCGGGATTGTTTTGAGTCTCGTGTTTTTCTTTATATACTCTCGGAAATCACTTCGTTTTCTTTTCATAAAGGCGAGAGCCGTTTCTTCTTCTTTATCGGGGAGGACAGTAAAAAGAAACATTGCAGTGCGCCCATGTTCTAGGATGAGAACTCTCGTAACGGTGATGAGGGATGTACGATTTGATTCTTTAGCGATGAAATCTCCGGCGAGCTTCATCAAAAGGTTTCCCGCTTTTTCTTCATAGTTTGTCATATTAGGGGTTATGTGTTAGGGGTTAGGTGTTAGGGATTATGACGCAGTCCGTCTAAAACCTATTACCTAATTCCTAAAACCTTATTTTATTTTTTAACTACCACGAATGCTTCGAGTACGTCGCCTTGGGCAATTTCTTGTTTGGAATCTATTTTTGCACCGAATTCTAGATCAACGGTAACTTGTTTGGATTTTAATTTTTGTTGTTGAAGTTCAATAACTTTTCCTTTTCCGATTTCAAAATCTCTGCGCATAATTTTTACGTTGTCGCCAAGTGAGATGACTCCTTCGGTAACTCTTCCGCCGACAACATGCCAGTTTTTTTCAGTGCCAAAAATTCTGATGACTTTTGCTAGTCCGCGCATCTCCTCAACTTCCTGCCTTGGTCGTCTTTTCTCCAATTCTTCAGCAAGCCATTCCGTCATCTTGTAGATAATATCGAAAGTTACAATAGTAACGGAAAATCTCTCCGCTGCCGATTTCGCGCTGGAATCCGAGGAAACTCCGAATCCGAGAATAATTCCATCTCCGACGCTTGAAACTGTTTTAACATCGCTTTCGTTGATGGTACCACCGCCGGTTGCAAGAACTTTTACCTCAACATTTTCAACTTTAATTTTTTTGATTTCGTGCAATATGGCATCGATGGCTCCGAGTGCTTCAGCTTTGATGATGACGGGGACAACAAGAACGCCTTCCTTTTTAACTTGCATCTGTTTGCCGAGTTTGGATGTTTCCATACTTGCTTCACGGAATTCATCTACCCACTTTTCTGCGTCTTTGCGTGATTCGAACGAATTGAAACCTGAACCTGATTGAGGAAGTCCGCTCCATCCGGTAATCGCGACGGGCATTCCTGCTTCTGCAATATCAATATTTTTTCCGAGGAAGTTTTCAATATTTCGAACAGGAGAAATATCACCGCGAGAGGTCACATACATTCCTTTCTTGAGAACTCCGTCTTTGATAATAAGAGTAGAGGTGATTCCTCTTTTTGGATCCATGTGTGATTCGAGAACAACACCTTCGGCTTTCCGTGCTGTGTCTGTTTTTAAATCTTCCATTTCTGCAATGAGTAAAACCATATCGAGCAATTCGGAAACGCCTTCTCCTGTTTTTGATGAGATAGGGACAAACGGAATATTTCCTCCCATTCCTTCGACGTAGATTTCATTCTCTGAGAGAGAAAGTTTTGTTTTTTCAATATTCGCATTTGGTCGGTCAATTTTGTTGATGGCGACGATGTAAGGAATACCCGAGCTGTCGATGGCTTTCCACGCTTCGATAGTCTGGGCCTTCACTCCGTCTTCGGCTGAAACGATGAGAATGGCGATATCTGCGGCAACGGCGCTATGACTTCGCATTTTTGAAAATGCTTCATGTCCGGGAGTATCCAAGAATGTAATGCGTTTCTCTTCTCCGTCAGCTGTTTTATGAACGGCTTCGTATGCGGTTAATCGCTGAGTAATACCTCCGACTTCGCCGGAAACAACATTCGCTTTGCGTATGTAATCAAGAAGTGTTGATTTGCCATGGTCAATATGTCCCATTACGGTAACAATTGGCGGTCTGGTTTTTAGTGTGGTTTGTATTTTCTTGGTTATCATATTTTTTTATTTTTGTTGGAGTTTATCTACGGTTTCTTTCTCTTCATCTGAAAACTGATATTCTGAAGTGAAATTGCTAATTGGTTTGGCATAGACACTTACTCCGCCACGTGCGTAGAGTCCTGAGAGTACGACACCTTTTCCTTCTTCGTCTGAAAATGCCGTAACAAAACTTTGGTTTCCTCCCGATCCTGTTCCTTTGAAAGGATTAAAACGTACCGTTTCGACTTTTTGAACACATTTTTTCAAGCGTTCTCGGAGATTGGAAATGTTTTTGTGAGCAATCGCTTCATTTTTTTCAAGCGTTTCTACTTTATCGATAAGCGCGATAATTCCGTCTTCAAGACTTTTTCCGTTTTTTCCCGTCATAAGACGAGAAAATTTAACCTCAAGCCGAATAACCCAGCCGATGAGGATGACCGTAAGAGTCATAAAAAGTATAAGAATTGCGAGTGTGTTCATACGCGCAATTATAGTACAAATATGCGAATTATGCAAAAAAAAGCGCCTCCTGCGGGGAGACGCTTCGATGTAAAAAAAATTTTGACGACTAATACAAGAATTTATAAAATCTTTTTTCGATAGTTCGGAGTATTTCTCTCGATTCCTCAACGAAATATTGTACGCTTTCTAGGCGAAATAAGTCCGCTAAACCGCGAAGCTGTTTTCGTGTAAAAGGTACTTCGTCGTCCGGAGTGGGGATATCGCGAGGCTCAAACCATTCACCTCTAATAATTTCCTCATTATCGGGCGAGATCTCACCGATTTCAAATGTTGACGCGACTTCAATCATAAAGTAATTATCTTGATGTGTTTCAGACCCGTCGTCTCTTTGAGATTTCAAGATTTGGCCGTTGATAACCCAACCCTTGGAAAACATTTCTTTGGTCAGATTGAGTCCGGCTTCTTGTTCCGATTCTCTGATAATCGCTTGAATGAGTGTTTCTCCCGCTTCGACTTGGCCACCGGGAAAACCCCATCGAGGTTTTTCTTTATAAACGCGGCCATTTTTTTGACGTGCGGTATTTTCGCGCGCTTTATGCTCCAGAAGCAGTATTTTTACCACTCCGTCTCTTCGTCTCATTATTGCCACTTTCGCAGTTTTGCCGTGTTTTTCGGCCATTTCATTACCCCTTTTGTTTGTGTAAAGAACTTCACGTTCCGATTAATAACGCAATACTATAATATATTTGACAATAAGTCAATCTATCATCCTAAGAGGTTAAACCTCTGTGTGAAGATGTGAAATATGTGTTGTAA
>CAIJYI010000035.1 GCA_903824855.1 uncultured bacterium
CGTTTTTCTCTTTTTAGAAAAGAAAGTGTTTTTCTCCCTCTTCTTATCCCTTTTGCTTTTGGTGCGCTCTTTTCCGGCTTCACTATTTTTTACATGAGAAGTGCTGTTCTTTCAACGAGCTGGCCGTTTTTGCTTATTGTCATTGCGTTATTTATCGGCAATGAATTTTTTAAGGAAAAATATGACCATCTTAGTTTTCAGATTGGCATTCTTTTCATGACCGTTTTCTTTCTCATGATTCTATTCGTTCCGGTTATGCTCGGGCAAATGGGGGATTTTGTTTTTCTTGTTTCGGGAGCTATTAGTGTTGTCGCCATTGGAGTTTTTATTCATTTCCTCTACCTGTTTCTACCAAGAGAAGCGAGAGTTCGCCGAAAAAAACTCATTGTCGTCCTAAGTGGTATTTTTCTCGCGGTAAATTTTTTCTACTTCACAAATCTCATTCCACCCGTTCCTCTTTCGCTTAAAGATGCGGGGATCTATCATTATATGGAGCGAACACCGAGCGGACAATACTTTTTTCAAGGAGAAATAAAAAAATGGTACAATATTTTTGATTTCTATGAGCAGGTTCATCTTGTCTCCGGAGAACCCCTCTATTTTTATAGCGCTGTTTTTGCACCAACGAGACTGGGAACAAACATAAATCACAGTTGGCAGTATTACGACAATAAAACCCAAAAATGGGTTGTTTCCGCAAATATACGTTTCCCGATTTATGGTGGCGCTGATGGCGGGTATCGTGGTTATTCCGAGAAAACTAATATTTTCCCGGGAAAATGGCGCGTTGATGTAACGAATGATAGGGGTCAAGTCTTAGGGCGAGCTCGTTTTGAGATTACCCCCGTTAGCTTTGATGTTCCTCTAGAATCAGTGATTAAATAAATTTATAGTGTCGTAACGGATTCGTCGGACTTTAGGAACTTTATAAACTTGATGAACGTTTAACTATTATGAGATACCGTTTTTACCCATCTTCACAATCGGCATGGAAAGGAATGCTCTCCGCTATTTCTTTGGCGCAGACCAATATTTATCTGGAAATGTATGCTTTTCAGACTGATACCGCCGGTTATGATTTTCTTTCTATTTTGGAAAAAAAAGCCCGCCAAGGAGTGAAAATAGTTCTTATTCTTGATTCTCTCGGGAGTTTTGGTCTTTCCTCCGCTTCCGTACGTTCTCTTCGTGAAGCGGGAGCAGAAGTTTTATTCTTCAGTTATTGGTTTCGTCGGTTACATAGAAAAATACTTATCATTGACGAGAGGATTGCTTTTCTCGGAGGAGTAAACATCAGCGGTGCATTTGCTCCATGGAAAGATATGCAGGTTCGTATAACAGGCAGGAGAATTCTCGCCGTTTCGCTACGATCTTTCTCTCATGTTTATAAAGAGTGTGGAGGAAAAAATCCCGAGCTTTTATTACGATATGATAAAAAGCCTCTTTTTAGAAAAGCTAAGGCGTGGTATGCGGAACACGGAATAGGAGGGAAGTGGTTGGAAATCAAAAAACAATACGAGTCACACATAGAAACAGCAAAAGAAAAAATTATTCTCGTTACTCCATATTTCTTTCCGAGACGCTGGATGGTCGCACGATTGCATGAAGCGATACTTCGCGGAGTTCGTGTAGAAATTATTATTCCACAAAATACCGACCATGGGAGGATAATGAATCGCATTAATTATTTTCAGCTCTCTTCTTTTATTAAACTCGGGGCTGTCGGTTATCTCTCTCACGAAATGAATCATGCGAAAATTCTCCTTATTGACGATTCCGTCGGGATGGTAGGCTCCGGTAATCTTGATCCGATATCTTTCGGATGGAATGCCGAAGCCGGTGTTTTTTTCACTCGTCCTGTTATGATTCGCGACCTTCGTAAAATTTTAGAGGAGTGGAAAGCTGAAGCATCATTTTTTACGCCGGAAATGTTTATCTCTCGGTGGTCTGATATCCTCCTCGTTTTCTTTCGCTGGTGGTTTTAATATGTTGACTTATAATTATATACATATTACACTCGGCACAGTTTGATTCCTTCAATAAACAGAAAAAAGGGAGTGTAGAATGACCACTAAATATATAGATCCTTGCGAAGGGTGTGCCTTTAAAACAGAAGAGTGTCTTTTGGCTCAAAGGCAATGCCACTTTAAAAGAAAAGCAGAAGAACGAGAATACCAACGACAAGAAAAAGAGAAAAAGGAAAGAATACCGCCCATTAATTTTTAAGCGGTTGAAACTGACTAAAAACCCCTTTTGAAATCGAAAATGCGTCCCAGTGGGACGCATTTTTTTATGGATATAGTGTCAGTATATTCCGGTTCCTTATGAGGGGCCAAGGGGTTGACAGAAAGTTACTTTTATGAAAAGGTATAGACAGAAGACTCTCTGTTATAGAGATATGGAGAAAAAAAGAGATCTTTTACAAATTCATATACAATACACACAAAAAGGAGGTATCGCTACATGAGTGAAAAAGATAATAACGAACCGAAAAAATCGAGTTACCTGAAACTTGTCCTCGTTGCTATAATTTTTGCAACATTGGCAATCTGGCAACCGTGGGTTCCATCAAAGGACGCCGCTCCTCCAGCAAAAGGTTATAATACTGAGTTGGTGAAAAAGGCAATTCCGCCCGTTACAAAAGTCGTCAAAGATTATAGCGACTTCGTTGCGGACTATCAATCGCCGAATTCCGATATTCAAAAAGTTTATATCGGAATAGACGGACTTACCATTATTGTTCAAAAGAAGGCCGAAGGGGCATCTTACACAACCTATAAACCGACAACCGGTGATCTTAATCTGGTTACCGACCTTGCAGAGCACAAAATTCCTTTTCAAGGAGCGAAACCAACCACTGACGGATTTTTTACTGCCGGTAACATAATCATGATTGTCTTCGTCGCACTGATTGCTTATTCTATTTTCGGAAGAAAAGGAATGGGCGGTATGGGCGGTGCCGGTAAAATGGGCGAAACAAAAGCGAAACATCTTGAAGCGAACGAAATTACTGTTCGATTCGCGGATGTCGCCGGCGTTGAAGAAGCAGTTAAGGATGTTGCGGAAGTTGTAGACTTCTTGCATAACCCCGGACCATATACCGAACTTGGCGCAAAAATTCCTCGCGGTGTAATTCTTACAGGACCTCCGGGTTGCGGTAAGACATTATTAGCGAGAGCTATTGCCGGTGAAGCGGGCGTTCCGTTCTTCCCGGTTTCAGGTTCTGAGTTCGTGGAAATGTATGTCGGTGTCGGTGCTGCTCGTGTACGTGATACTTTTGAAAAAGCCGCAAAATGTGCTCCAAGTATCATCTTTATTGATGAAATTGACGCCATCGGCCGAAGCAGAAGTTCCGGTCACGGAAATAATAACGACGAAAGGGAACAAACTTTGAACGAAATCCTAACAAAAATGGACGGATTCGGACAAAATGATGTTCCTGTTATTGTTCTTGCTGCAACCAACCGCGATGATATTCTGGACGCCGCTCTTATGAGGGCCGGACGTTTCGACCGAAAGGTGAGAATAAGTTTACCTGACTTAAAAGGTCGGGAACAAATCATCAAAGTTCACACAGAAAAGAAACCATTGGAAGAAGGAACAGATCTTCTTGAAGTCGTACGAGGAATGACCGGAGTTTCCGGTGCTGATCTTGCCAACTTGGCGAATGAAGCGGCCCTTATTGCGGTCCGAAGAAAATCTAAAACCATCTGCGCCAATGACTTTGAACTTGCGAAAGACAAAGTTACTTTGGGTGAAAAAAGCGGAAGGAAGATGAAGCCGAAAGATAAACGGAATACCGCTTATCATGAAGCCGGTCATGCGATTATTGGTTATTTGGAACCTGATTTTGACAAGTGTACAAAAGTGAGTATTTTACCTCGTGCGAACGCTCTTGGTATCACTCAATTTACACCTGAAGAAGATAAGGTAAGTATCACTAAAGCGCAAATTTTTTCTACTGTTAGAATGGCATATGGTGGACGAGCTGCTGAAGAAATTATCGGCGGTGCGGAAAACATCACTACCGGCGCATCAAATGATATCCAACGAATCACTTCTTATCTAACCTCTGCGATTATGCAATGGGGTTTGTCTGATAAAGTCGGACAACTTGCCTATGCATCTGAATATGGTGACCACCTTGCACAATCAGTGCAACGCTTACCGTACTCTGAAAATACCGCAGAGATGATGGATTTAGAGAAACGGGAACTTTCCGATAAACTTTATAATCAAACAAAAGAAATTTTGTTGGCGAACATGGATAAAATGCACGCCATGGCTGATGCTCTTCTAAAATGGGAAACCATTGAAGTCGAACAAATCGAAGCTATTATGGAAGGTCGCGAACCTCCCACTCCAATATGGTTTTTAGAACCTGTTGAAGCCCCCGTAGTTTCACCTGAAAAAACTGAAGACGTAGTGTCTGAAGTTTAATGTAAACCCACCCCTGCCAATTATGGCGGGGGTGTTTTTTTATGCTACAATGTATTTTATGACAATATTTCACGCACTTATTTTAGGTATCGTTGAGGGAATAACGGAATTTCTTCCGATTTCTTCGACCGGGCATCTTATCTTGGCAGGGAAGTTCCTTGGTGTTCCGGATGTGAACTTTGAAAAAAGTTTTGATATTATTATTCAACTTGGCGCCATCCTTTCTGTTGTTGTTTTGTACTGGCGTGTTTTCCTTCGCGATTTTGAATCTCTGAAAAAAATAGCGGTTGCGTTTTTGCCGACAGCAATCATCGGGCTCGCGCTTTATAAAGTTATTAAACAATTAATGGGAAGCGACTGGGTGGTTGTGTGGGCTCTGTTCTTGGGAGGTATTATTTTAATAGGATTCGAGCAATGGTATAAGAAAAAACCACAAACAAATCTTATCGGAAATATTTCAGAAATATCTTATAGAAATGCATTTCTCATCGGACTCTATCAGTCTATTGCTGTTATTCCGGGAGTATCACGCTCCGGCGCTACTATTATTGGAGGACTTTCGCTCGGTATAAAACGCGAAACCATAGTTGAATTTTCATTTCTTCTCGCCGTGCCGACGATGTGCGCTGCGACAGGTCTCGATATTCTAAAAAATTATCATTCATTTTCCGTTAATCAATTCGGGGTGCTTTCTGTAGGATTTATTACATCATTCGTTGTCGCACTCGCCTGTATCAAACTCTTCATCGGTTTCGTAAGAAAATACGACTTCACCTCATTCGGAATTTATAGAATTCTCATTGCCATTCTCGCCGCATTTCTTCTCTTTTATTAAACAAAAAACCCGACCAAGTGTCGGGTTTTTTTGTATAATTTTTCTATTTTCTATTTTTGTTTCATTAATCTTGTTCACGAATCGGGGCGTGTCTTACAATGTCTACTATTTTTTCAACGTCATCGGTTATTATATAGAGGTTCATATCCTCTTTGTCTATCGTGTGATGTTTTTCCAGAAGTTCTTTTCTTATAACTTCGTTGATGTGACCCCAGAAACTTTCTCCGACGAGAATCATCGGAACTTTTTCTATTTTTTTTGTTTGAACCAGTGTGAGAATTTCAAAGAATTCATCAAGCGTTCCGAACCCTCCGGGGAAGAAAAGATATGCCTCAGCAGCATATGACATTAAAACTTTTCTGTTGAAGAAATATTTAAAAGTCATTGCTTCCGTAAGATAAGGGTTTTCTACCTGCTCACGGGGGAGTTCAATATTGAGTCCGATGGAATAACCGCCCGATTCGTACGCTCCTCGATTTGCCGCCTCCATGATACCTCCACCACCGCCGGTAACTATGCCGATTCCGTACGAAGCGAGTCTCCCGGCTATTTTCCTGGCTACTTCGTAATGATCATTTTCTTCAGTGAAGCGTGCCGATCCAAAAAAAGTAACGGTTCTTTCCGCTCCGCTCATAAACTCAAAACCATTTGAAAGTTCAGCGCTTATTATATCTATTCGCGTATGAATATTTTTATGGAGATCCTCTTTTGAGAGAGCAATAACCGGCATTTTATGGGTGTCTTTTTGTTCGTTTGTGTTGTCATTAGTGTTCATACAGGACATTATACAGTATTCAAAAAAAAAGCTCCATATCGAACAATTAAAATGATTATTTAACGGTTGCCCACTCTTTTTTAGTACAGGGTTGACTTTTGCCACAGGGGGAGTATTATGGTCTTATAACGCCTGAGAGGGCGATTTTTAAAACACGGAACAATTAAAATATCATGAAAAAGTTCATAGAATATCTTAAAGACACAAAAGGAGAAATGAAACACGTGAGCTGGCCTACAAAACAGCAGACGATTGCCTACACTATTTTGGTTATCGCTTTGTCTTTATTTATCTCCGTACTTCTTGGGGTTTTTGACGCCGGATTTCGCAAGGCCGTGGAATATTTGATTTCAAGGTAAAAAGTAAAACAAATAATTTTTTAACAAACATTTTTTATGGCAAAACAAGAAATTGCCGGCGAACGTAATTGGTATGCGATTCATACCTATGCCGGGTATGAGAACGCCGTAGCGAGAAATTTAAAACAGCGTATCGAATCACTTGGCATGGAAGACAAGATTTTCAACGTGATCGTTCCTGTTGAAAAAAAGATTAAGGTTAAAGGAGGGAAGCGCGCGGAAGTTGAAGAAAAGATATATCCCGGCTATGTGCTGGTGGATATGATTGTGACCGACGACTCTTGGTATGTGGTTCGCAATACCCCTCGCGTTACAGGATTTGTCGGAGCCGGTGTTACACCCGTCCCTCTCGATAAAAAAGAAACAGACATGCTCTTTGGAAGAATGGATGCGGATACTGCAAAACACAACATCGACCTTATCATCAACGAAGTAGTAACCATCACAGACGGACCATTCAAAGATTTGGAAGGGAGAGTAAGCGAAGTGGATCAGGAGAGAGGAAAAGTAAAAGTATTAGTATCGCTCTTCGGACGCGAGACTCCGGTAGAATTGGATTTCCTTCAGGTTCGCAGAATTTAGGAGTTAAAAAGTTCATCAAGTCCATAAAGTTTATAAAGTACGACGATTTTCTGAAATACTTTGTTGCTTCTACTTTAAAACTTGATAAACTTTACGAACTTTATAAACTTTAAACTTAATATTATGGCAAAGAAAGTAATCAAGAAAATAAAACTTCAGATTGCTGGCGGAAAGGCTAATCCTTCACCTCCAGTAGGTCCGGCTCTCGGTCAAGCAGGTATCAATATCGGCGATTTCGTACAGAAATTCAACGCCGCTACCGCTTCAATGATCGGAGATATCGTACCGGTAGAAATCAGCGTTTACGAAGACCGAAGCTATGACTTCATTTTGAAAACACCTCCGGCTTCACGTTTGATTCTCAAAGCTGTTGGTATCGCAAAAGGTTCCAAGAAAAATGCAGTTTCCAAAGTTGGCACAATTACTATGGCGCAAGTTCGTGAAATCGCCGAGAAAAAAATGCCCGACTTGAATGCAAATGACATTGATGCAGCATCAAAAATCATCGCCGGCACTGCAAGAAGTATGGGAGTTGATATCAAGGGATAAAAACTAACACAAATACAAAAAAATCCGCTTCGGCGGATTTTTTGTTGTTCATTTTTAAGGGTTATGTGTATAATATTATTATGAAGAAACAAATAAAAACGAAAAAGTCCGATAAACCAACATGGGATGAGTATTTTTTGACACTCACCGAGGCTGTTGGGTCTCGTTCCTCTTGTAACCGCGGGCGAACCGGATGCATTATTACACGCGACCACCGCATTCTTTCAACCGGATACGCGGGTGCTCCCCGAGGGTTGCCACATTGCGATGACGTCGGACACGAGATGCATACCGTCATACACGCTGACGGATCAAGAACCGACCACTGTATTCGAACCACTCATGCCGAACAAAATGCTATTGCTGTCGCCGCTCGTTTTGGAATCTCTCTCGATGGAGGAACTTTGTATTGTCATATGACCCCATGCTATACCTGCGCTAAAACTATCATTAATGCCGGAATTAAAAACGTTGTTGTTTTGAAAGACTATTTGGTGGGGAATCGAACAAAAGAAATTTTTAAAGATGCAAAAATTAAACTCACAATTGCCACCAAAGAAATGGAAAGATATATCGGAGTAGATCAAAAAAATAAATAAAATGCCATCCGTTCTTAAAATTAAAAAACTCGACATAGACGCTAAAATTCCATCATACGCTCATCCCGGCGATGCGGGGCTTGATTTGTTTGCCTTGATTGATGTGACGATTCCGGCAATATCCAAAATTACTATTGGAACGGGAATCGCTATGGAAATACCGAATGGGATGGTGGGTCTCGTGTGGGATAAAAGCGGACTCGCCGTGAATAGTGGCTTAAAAACAATGGCGGGGGTTGTTGATTCTGGATATCGCGGAGAAGTGCTCGTTTGTCTTATGAACCTCTCAAAGAAAAAACACGTCTTCAAAAAAGGCGACAAAATCGCTCAAATGATAATCCAAAAGAAAGAAACGGTTTCCATAAAAGAAGTAAAAGAACTTTCCGATACAAGAAGAGGAAAGGGTGGGTTTGGAAGTACGGGGAAATGATTGTATCTCTTTCCATAACGTGATATAAAAACAGCAGAATTGTTTTTTAAAAAAAGGTGGTGAAAAATGAAGCAATATTTGAAGCTTTTGCGACACATTAAGAAAAACGGGGTTTTAAAAGGGAATCGGACGGGGACGGATACAAAAAGCGTATTCGGGTATCAGATGCGGTTTAATCTCGCTGATGGTTTTCCTTTGATGACAACAAAAAAGGTTTATTTGAAAGGAATTATTCATGAACTCCTCTGGTTCTTGAAAGGTGATACTAATATAAAATATCTCACCGATAATGAGGTAAAAATTTGGAATGAGTGGGCGGATGAAAACGGCGATTTGGGCCCTGTATATGGGCATCAGTGGCGTTCATGGCCGACTCATGACGGGAAAACAATCGATCAAATTTCTTTTTTGATTGAGCAAATAAAATCTCGGCCAAATTCACGTCGTCATATCATTTCTGCTTGGAATGTCGCCGACTTGCCGGATGAAACTATTTCTCCGCAAGAGAATGTGAAGAAGGGGAAAATGGCGCTTGCTCCCTGTCATTGTCTCTTCCAGTTTTATGTTGAAAATGGAAGACTTTCTTGTCTGTTGTATCAGCGCAGTTGCGATACGTTTCTCGGTGTTCCGTTTAATATCGCTTCATACGCGCTTTTTACGATAATGATCGCACATGTGTGCGGTTTGAAACCCGGTGAATTTATCTGGACCGGGGGTGATGTGCATTTATATGTAAATCATTTTAATCAGGTCGAAATGCAATTGAAACGAAATCCAAGGAAACTTCCCCGGATGAGAATCGTACGCGAAGTGAAATCCATCTTTGATTTCAGATATGAAGATTTTGAACTTACAAAATATAATCCTCATCCGGCTATTCAAGCCCCGATCTCGGTGTAAAACATGAAAAGAATAATTTGTGTTATTGTCGCCTGCGGAGTAAATCATGTGATAGGGAATAAAGGGAAAATTCCATGGAATATTCCTTCCGATTTGGCCTATTTCAAAAGAATTACCGGCAATCGCCCCATTATAATGGGAAGAAAAACTCACGAATCAATCGGTCGGGTATTGCCGGGAAGAAAGAATATCGTTATCAGTTCTCAAGAAGATTATAAACCGATAGCGGGCGCATTCTTAGCGAAAAATTTACAGGAGGCACTCGTTTTAGCGGGAAAAAGAGGCAGAGTATTCATTATCGGGGGAGGACAATTGTACGCCGAAGTACTTCCATTAGTCGCCGACAGAATTTATTTGACCTCGGTGCACGCGACTTTTGAAGGGGATGTTTTTTTACCAAAAATTAGTCCTGAAGGTTGGAGAGAAACGTATCAAAAAACATATCGACCAAACAAAGAATGTGTCTATTACGTGACAAGAACGATATACGAGAGAAAAAAATAGTGAAAATTACAAACGGACACCGAAAGGTATCCGTTTTTTTATTTTCTTCTTTTTTGATATGATAGGGGTATGAAAAACAAAAAAGGGATTCTTATCACTATTGAGGGTGGCGACGGCTCGGGTAAAGCTACTCAGTCAAGTTTGCTTTTTGATTTTCTTAAAAAATCAGGAAATGCTTCGTATTTTGATTTTCCTCAATATGGAAAAACGGTTTTTGGAGATTTGACCGGAAAGGCGCTTAAAGGAGAGTTTGGTGATTTTTTGCATATGTCACCGTATTTTTCTTCGTTGCCGTACATTCTTGACCGCGCCGTCGTGAAAGACAAAATTATTTTGGCTCTGAAAAAAGGAAATGTTATCTGTAATCGCTATACACCGAGCAATATCGGCTACCAAGCAGCCAAACTTGAAGGGAAGGAAAGGGAAGACCTCATTATGTTTTTGGAAAAGGGGGAATATGAAGAAATCGGATTACCTCGCCCTGATGTCGTTATTTACCTGGATGTACCGCGCGATGTTGCTTCAAATCTTGTTTTACAAAAGGAAAAACGTGATTATTTGGGAAAAGCAGGTGTGAAAGATCAGCATGAACAGGATTTATCGTATCAGGAAAAAGTAGCGGAGGTGTATCGTTCACTCGCAAAGAAAAGAAAAAATTGGCATGTTATTTTGTGTGCAAAAAACGGAAAAATCCTTTCTCCTGAAATAATACACGCAAAAATACTCGATACCCTCAGGAAAAAATACAACCCATAATATACTCTTTGGCAATATTGCTAACTTTACTGATTTAATACATAATCCAAAAGGAGGTTTCTTTTTTTTTGAAACCTACTACTAATAGTTCCTTGAAAAAGAGATGTTTTTTCTAAAACAAAAAGGGGAGAAAAATGAAAATAGGAACAACGACCGAACTTGATTTGTTTGGGTTTGTTACGGGATTATTTTCCGGAAAAAAACCCGAAGAAAAGAAGAAAGACACGCCAATTCACGCGGAAGAAAAGGAAGACAAAGACGCGAACGATGACGAAAATAATCAACCAATAGTACTGAAACGATAGGAGGAATGAATGACTGAAGAAATGAAAAGAATAGAGAGAAAACCGATCGAATGCGAGAAAGAGAAAAAAGAAAATCCGAATAATTACGGATCGCTCGCTCCCGCTTTCGCCGAAAGTTGTGACCAAGTCATAGAATCTTTGGACGAAAAAGGTCCAAGAGAAATTAAGTACACTTCTGCATACTTGGCGTCTCGTTCAGGTATCGTATGCCAAACCGACGCTAATGGTACATTAAGTATCACTATCACTTCCAAAGAACACGATCCAAAGGGAAATGTAGTGAGACAAACATTTAGCATAGGTGCTCGCGTAGAAGCTAATACTCTAGGACGCGAAATTGCTACTGCGAATTTAAAAACTCGCACTATGCCGAAGAAATTTACCACACGGTCAAAAATTGACCAACTTCTGCAAACAGTGATTCCTATTGCGCAAAAGTCTGCCGACATTATTCAAAAGAAGATTGACCAGCAAAACTTTAAGGTGTTCGATTACTTTTTCGAACAAGCCAATAAAGCGAGCGTTAATGTTGATCCTCAACTTGAACCTGATGTAGAACTTATTGCCAGCTTGTCATCACATGGTTACAGTGTTGTTGCTCAAGAATTAGGTGCGCAAGTAGCTGATTTGAAAGTAATGTGCGCTAAATTCACCGATTCAACGGTAACTTCCGACTCAAAAGGAACTCAAATCGACACAATGATTCCTCGAATGCGTTATGTCATTCAAGTGAAAACAGTGAACGGTTCTGAAGCTTTTGGTGCTATCGGCGGATCATCCGGAACATTCCTTGAAATGCTTTCAAGAAACGTACCGGAAGAAAAAGATGTTTCTCCGGAAGCTCTTGCTAAAAATCCGTTGATTATCAGCCGTGATCCTACCGATATTATTACTCGTCTTGCTCAAAGGGTGGCAAAAGAAGCCATCAATCTTGACCGCGCGGAAGGTTCTGCCGTACTTGGTAAAGAAGGATACGTTATCCTTTCTGCTCAAGCTGCCGGCGTTCTTGGCCATGAAGTTATTGGTCATCCGCATGAAGGCGACATAATTATTGAAAACAAAAGAAGTGCAACTGCTAAAATTAAATTGATGGGTACCATGGGAGCTCGCTTCTCTGATCATCCAAAATTTAACGTTTTTGAAACAGCTGAACCACACTTTCTTCTCGGTTCAAAACAAGTCAAATATTCATGGGGCGCGATGCCTCAATTTGATGAATACGGCGTTGAATGCAAAAAAGTTCAACTCATCAAGAACGGTCAAAAAGTGGGTGCTTTAAATAACCACTACACACTTGAAGAAGTGGCGGCCGGTATTGAAGTAAAACTTGGCGAAGCGATGCGAAAAGAAGGTCTTTCCGGACGTTCACGTTCAGAAGGCTTCGATAAGATTCCTCAAGTCCGTATGACCACTACCGTTATTGAGCCCGATTGTGATGGCCCAAAAAGCGTTCAAGAAATGGCCGCATTGATTCCAAAGAATCAAAAAGGTGTTTACATTAAATCTATCAATGGTGGATGGGTAAATACTGAAAACGGTGATTTTATGCTCGATGGCATGCTCTGCTTCTTGATTGAAAACGGAGTTGTTACCGACAAACCTTTGAAAGGTATCAAAATTCAAGACAACATCACTCGTTTCCAAGAAAAGATTGTTGCAATCGGATCTTCTGAAACAGCGAAATATCCTTTTACCGGTTATTGCGGTAAGGGTCTTGATGGTAAAGGTAGCCAATGGGTTCCTGTTGAAGCAATCTCTCCTGCGATATTGCTGAAACAAATAACTTTTGCCGGCGGAACAACTCCTCCATGGCAACGTATCTGTGAAGCCTATGACTCAGAACACAATAAAGTGCTTCTTGGTCAAATAACCACGGATCAAGTCTTTATTCCTGAAATAGGAGAATTTCTTGAACCTGGTGAAAGCCAAGCTGGTATCTGTTTAGTTACCGCATGCTTCTCAATCGAAAATGAAGCTGAGTATATACTCGGAAGAAGAGTAGATACATCAACTCATAAAGTCTCTGAAAAAGACGAGGAAAAGCTCATTGAAAGGGGCGACTCCTATGATTGCTAATAACGTACCCAAAAACCAACTTGCAGGGGTCGAGACTCTCGAAGAACTTGCAAACGAAGAGATGGGACGCTTTAAAAAAGCTCTCAACAAGGCATCAAGCGCTTATTTTGACAAACAATCCGTTGGATTGAGTCCAAAAGAAGCAAAAAATCTCTGGTTAAAAGTATCCAGAGCCGGTACTCTTATTTCGGTTATTGCTGATGACGCACAAGATACGGCGTTTACGCTGTTGAAAGACCCGAATCATCAAAGAAAACCATGGGACGCTTATATGACAGGCGCTCGGACACTTACCCGTACTACTCCAAAAGGTTTTGCCTTAGGGGTTGCTGCGAAAGTGCTCGGATTAGAAGATACTGTTAATAAAATCGCTTCCCTTATTTCACGAAGTACTGAGGTTCAAGGTGATCTTTATCAAGTTGCCGCAAAAACCAAAAAGTTTATCGACCACTATGAGTGGGCGAAAAAACAAGCGGAAAAATACGGCAGTACTGATGATGGATTGATTCGCAAGTATGCGAACTTGAAAACTTGGGAGAAAAAAGACGAATTCCAACAATTCTCATCTGTTGCTGAAAAAGCGACCGATGGAATCATTGAAGTTTTTGTCGAAGGACCGGTTAAATTGTATCTGATGATTTCATCAGGTCAACTCATGGTTGTGATTCAAGGACTTATTGCAAGAGATTCATTTGAATTTCAAAGCGCCGATGAAAAAGGGTTGGGCAACAGCCTTTCACTTTTACTCAACGCGCAAAAAGCCGTTGAAATATCTCCACTCTTTAAAATCGTTCGTGAATTATTCGCCCAAGGTTTAAAAGAGTATCATGCTTCATGGAAAGAAGAACATCTCGAAATTCGTCAGTCAGCACTCGACGAAGATCGCGAAAAAAGATTCATTCAATGTTTTGAAAATGGAACATTGTTTGTAAAATAATGATAGTATTGATATAATATCATTACAATAATTGACGGGAGAATTCCCGCACACACCCCGAGTACTCGGGGTGTTTTTTTGCGTAATTTTTTGGGTCGTGTATTATAGAGTAATGATAAAGCAATTGATTCAAAATGAAATAACCAAAATTCTTGGCGCTGATATGCGTGATTTTGTGGTTGAAAAATCTTCTACCTTTGGAAATTATGCGACAAATGCCGTTATGATGAACGCGAAGAATTACGGAAAGAATCCTCGGGAATTTGCGGAATTTCTTGTTTCGGAATTATCAAAATCCGATGAAATAAATGCTGTTGTTGAAAAGATGGAAATCGCCGGCCCCGGATTTCTTAATTTTTATGTAAAAGACGAAGTGGTTCGCGGACATATCGCCGATATTTTATCGGAGAAGGAAAAATATGGAAATAATACGAGTGAAGAAGGGAAGAAGATAATTATTGAATATACCGACCCGAATCCTTTTAAAGAATTTCATATCGGGCATTTAATGACGAATACTCTTGGTGAAGCGCTTTCCCGAATTATTGAAGCGTGCGGAGCGGAAACGAAACGCGCCTGCTATCAGGGTGATGTCGGCATGCATGTCGCAAAAGCGATTTACGGAATGAAAAATATGGAGATTACCGACGCGCACAGTTTAGGAAAGGCCTATGCGTATGGCTCGCAAAATTATGACGAGCATAAAGAGGAAATTCAGGAAATAAATAGAAAAGTTTATGATAAAAGTGATGATGAAATAAATGAGCTCTATGAAAAGGGAAGGGCTCTTTCGTTGGAATATTTTGAACATATCTATAAAAAACTCGGCACACATTTTGACTATTACTTTTTTGAAAGTAAGACGGGAGTTCTTGGAAAAGAGATTGTTGAACAAAATCTGAATAAAGTATTTTTCAAAAGCGACGGGGCGGTAGTTTTTCCCGGTGAAGATTACGGATTGCACACCCGTGTTTTTATAAACTCCGAAGGTTTGCCGACATATGAAGCAAAAGAATTGGGACTGTCCAAAATTAAATATGATACCTATCCGTATGAAGAATCGGTGATTGTGACGGGGAATGAGGTGAATGATTATTTTCAGGTTTTACTTCGCGCGATGTCGCTTGTTTTTCCGGAGCTTGAGAAAAAAACAAAACACGTTTCTCACGGAATGTTGCGACTTCCGAGCGGGAAAATGTCTTCACGAACCGGCGATGTTATTTCTGCGGAGTCGTTTCTCGGCGCACTTTCCGCGATGTCGCTCGAAAAAATATCAGATCGCGAAATAGAAGACAAGGGAAAACTTGCGGACGAGATTGCCGTCGCAGGAATTAAATATTCAATATTAAAACAATCTCCCGGCAAAGATATTATTTTCGATTTCGATAAATCTCTCTCTTTCGAAGGTGACTCCGGTGCCTATTTGCAATATGCGTATGTTAGAACCCAGTCCATTTTACGCAAAGCTGATATCATCGGCCGGGCGCGAGTTTCTGAAACCGTTTTGGACGATTCAGAAATCTCCTCGTTGGAAAAAACTCTTTTTGAAGGACTTTCAAACGCCGTCCTTCTCGCCAGAAAAGAACTTTCCCCAAATTATATCACCGCTTATTTGACCGAAGTCTGTCGTGAATTCAACGCCTATTACGAACAAAACCAAATCTTAAGCAACGAACACACTGCGTTTCGCCTTACTTTAGTGGAAGCCGTCGGAACCGTCCTCCAAAACGGCCTCACACTCCTCGGAATCCCCGCGCCGGAGAAAATGTAGTCGGTCTTTTGTTTGTGATATAAATAATTCGCTATTGCCTGATGAGGTAGCGAATTTTACGCTACGTTTTTTTATTTATCGATTAAATTATTCTTGATAAAAAATGTTCCACCCTGAGCAATCGGGGTGGTTTTTCTTTGCTTCGTCAATATTTCCATAAATCATTCTTCGTGTTAAAGTATTTGTATTATGGAAGAAACAATAAAGAAATCTAAAGTCTCCGAGCGTGAGGAAAAAACCCTTGCATTTTGGAGTGAAAACAAAATTTTTGAAAAAACTCTCGAACAAACAAAAGGGAATGAACCGTTTGTTTTTTATGACGGGCCTCCTTTTGCCACAGGACTTCCTCACTACGGGCACCTTCTTCAGAGTGTTCTCAAGGATGCTGTGCCTCGATACGCCACAATGAAAGGGCAATATGTTCGCCGTGTTTGGGGTTGGGATTGTCATGGTTTGCCGATTGAAAATCTTATTGAAAAGGAACTCGGCTTGGAACATAAACAAGACATTGAAACCTATGGAGTCGAGAAATTTAACGACGCCGCAAAAACGAGCGTTCTTCGCTATGACGCTGACTGGAAAAAAATAATCCCGCGCATGGGTCGCTGGATTGATATGGAGAACAGTTATAAGACGATGGACTGGAAATATACCGAATCCATTTGGTGGGGTTTTAAAACTTTATATGACAAAGGTTTGGTATACGAAGGATATAAACCGATGCATATTTGCCCGAGATGCGAAACGACGCTCGCTGCGAGTGAAGTTACTCTCAACTATCAAAACATAAAAGATATTTCAATAACCGGAAAATTTGAACTCGTTGATGAACCGGGAACGTTTGTTTTGGCTTGGACGACGACACCTTGGACATTGCCCGGAAATGTCGCACTTGCCGTGGGTGAGGGAATAGAATATGTAAAAATAAAATCTAAAGAAGAAATATTCATCGTCGGAAAAGAGCGCGTCGCCGACGTCATGAAAAGCGAGCCGTATGAAATAATAGAAGAAATTACCGGCAAAGATTTAATCGGCAAATCATATAAACCGCTTTTTGATTATTTCTCTTCGGATAAAAAACTTCCGCACTGGAAAAACGGCTGGAAAATCTATCATGCTGATTTTGTAACGACAGAAACAGGAACAGGCGTCGTTCATATCGCTCCGGCTTTCGGTGAAGATGACATGGCTCTCGGAAAAGAAAAAAATCTTCCTTTTGTTCAACATGTTAAAATGGACGGTACCTTCACCTCCGATGTTACTGATTTTGCAGGAATGCCGGTCAAGAAAAAAGGAGATACTCAATCTGCGGATGTTGAAGTTATAAAATATTTGGCGGGCAAAAATACGCTCTTCTCAAAAGAAAAAATTGAACACTCATATCCGATGTGTTGGAGGTGCGAAACTCCTCTCCTAAATTATGCGGCCGCATCTTGGTTTGTGAAAGTTACCGCGATCCGCGATGAAATGGTTGAGGCGAATAAAGAAATTACGTGGGTCCCAGAAACAATGGGGCAGGGGCGATTCGGAAAATGGCTTCTTGGTGCTCGTGATTGGGCTATCTCCCGTTCGCGTTATTGGGGTGCGCCGATTCCCGTATGGAAATGCGAAGGGTGCGGAAAATTGAAAGTTGTCGGAAATATCGCGACCCTCAAAGGAGAAACGAAACCGCGTAATGTTTATCGGGTTATGCGTCACGGAGAAGCTGAAAGTAATGCGTCCAATACCGTATCTTCAAAGGTGGAAAATCCTACACATCTAACCGAAAAAGGGAAGAGAGAAGTGGAAGAGGCGACGGAAACTCTCAAGAAAGAAAAAATCGATTTAATTTTTGCGTCAGATTTTCTTCGCACGAAGGATACCGTAAACATAATTGTTGAAAAACTTGGAATTTCTCAGGATAAAATAATTTTTGATCCGCGATTGCGCGAAATCTCAACCGGTGACTTCAACGGAAAAAAGGTTGAGGAATATCACAAATACTTTTCATCGTTCATGGAAAGATTTACCAAGCGTCCTCCCGAGGGGGAGAACATCAGCGATGTCCGTACTCGCGCCATGGATTTTCTTTTTGATATTGATTCCAAATATGAAGGGAAAAATATTCTTATCGTCACACACGAATATGTCGTGTGGATGTTGGACACGGCAAATCGCGGACTCACCAATGAAGAAGCGGTAGAGTGCAGGGTTAACACTCCCGAATATGCCAAAACAGCAGGAATAATGGAACTTTCCTTCGTTCCTTATCCTCATGGCGCTGATTTTGAATTTAACTTACATCGCCCATATATTGATAACGTAACGTTCTCTTGTGATTGCGGAATGACAATGAAACGCGTCCCTGAAGTTTTTGATTGCTGGTTTGAATCCGGTTCTATGCCGTATGCGCAATTCCATTTTCCATTTGAAAACGAGGAAGAATTTCATAAAAATTTCCCGGCGAATTTTATTGCCGAAGCGGTAGACCAGACGCGTGGTTGGTTTTACAACATGCTCATTCTTTCCGTCGGTCTTTTTGGAAAATCCTCTTTCAATAATGTTATTACGACAGGATTAGTTCTCGCCGAAGATGGACAAAAAATGAGTAAGAAGCTGAAAAACTATCCCGACCCGATGCTCGTTGCCGATAAATATGGCGCTGATGCTCTTAGATATTACCTCATATCATCTCCTCTTGTTCATGGTGAAGATCTCAACTTCTCCGAGAAGGGTGTAGATGAGGTGTTCAAGAAAATCATTGTTCGTCTGGAAAATGTTCTGGCTTTTTATGAACTCTATGCGGAAAAACAAACCGGAAGTGACGACGATATTGTAACCAAAGAACATTTCCCGAAAAGTTCACACATCCTTGATGAATGGATATTTGCCCGTTTAGGTTCTGTTCGTGTTGAAGTGGAAAGCGCTATGGAAAAGAAAGAGATTGATCGTGCGGTTCGTCCGATACTTGGTTTTGTTGATGATCTTTCAACCTGGTACCTTCAAAATTCCCGTGAACGTATTAAAGGAAAAGAGGGAAACGACCAAGAAAAGAAAGCGGCCCTCTCTACTCTTCGATATGTCTTCTGTGAGTTCTCAAAAATCATTGCTCCATTTATGCCTTTTATCGCTGAAGAAGTTTTTCAAAAGGTGAAAGGAAAAAATGAAAAGGAAAGCGTTCATTTGGAAGCATGGCCGACAATCGAAACACTTGAAAATGACCCGATACTTTCGCTTATGGAAACAACGAGAAATATCGTATCTCTTGGATTGGAAGCGCGAGCGAAACAAGGAATAAAAGTACGCCAACCTCTTAAAAAAATTACACTTCCACTTTCCGAAAAACAACCGTTTCTCGTACCTGTCGGAAAAGAATTTCTCGCACTTATTATGGAGAGGGTGAATGTGAAAGACGTTGTTTTCGGAGATATTCCCGAAAAAGTTCTTTTGGATACAGAAATTACACCGGCACTGAAAGATGAAGGAAACATCAGAGAATTCATTAGAAACACACAAGAACTTCGTAAAAAGGAAAACCTGAATCCCGGTGATACGAGCTACACACTCTTGGTTGCGACCAATGAAGAAGGAAGTGCTTTCATAAAGAAGTTTGAAAAAGAGATTAGTAAAGCGACTCTTTTTGGAACTATTGAATACGTAACCGAAGTTGAAGGCGAAAAATCAAAAATAGAAGAAATGGAATTCACCCTCGCTGTGAAGAAAATTTCATAAATATCTTTCTCATCTATGATAAATTTAAATGACTTAACCCAAGGAATACTCGATTTTCGCGACGCCAGAGATTGGAAACAATTTCATAATCCAAAAGATATGGCTATCTCGCTCTCTCTGGAAGCTGCGGAAGTTTTGGAACATTTCCAATGGAAAGATAAAGAAGAAATTGAAAAATATATAATTACCGATAAAAATGAAATCGCAGAAGAATTAGCAGATGTTCTTTCTTGGATATTGCTCATGAGTCATGATATGGATATTGATCTTTTTGAGGCCCTGCAGAAAAAGATTAAAAAGAATGAAGAAAAATATCCCGTTGAGAAGGCAAAAGGGAAGCATACGAAATATAATAAACTCTAAAAGAGGAGGTTTTTGTTTTTCCGTTTTTACATTTTTATAAAAGCGGTATAATAAAGAGATATGAAACACATCTCTCTTTTTGCGATAGTTGCTTTTTTCTTTATTCCGACCTCTTTTGCTTCCGCCCATCAACCGTATTTGATTTACGGGGAAAAACAAATTTCCGTGGATCAGCCGGAAATTTCAAAAGCGTATTATGGAGAATTTAATGGTTCTCCCGTTGTTTTTACTATTAAGTCCGATAAAGATTTTAAACTTTATGCAGGGGTTCTCGTTCCGACAATTGCCGGTTCAGATGAGGACGTAATGGCAGTTATTACGTACAACGATAAACAAATAGCACTTCTCAATAAACCGGCCCCCGAATGGACTCGAATGTATGAACCTTTCGGCGGGGATAATTATTTTCAGGGTCCTGAATGGAGAGGAAACGCGACTTCGGGAGTGTACACCATCACGGTTTCTCGTCCCGGAAATATCGGAAAATACGTTTTGGCTGTCGGAGAAACGGAATCATTTACTTTTGATGAAACGTTACGAACCATCAGGATTCTCCCTGCACTCAAAAGTGAATTTTTTGGTGAGCCTGCGTGGACAGCATATTTTAACCGAATCGGCCTTTTTATGGTTTTGGGCTTTTTGGCAATCGTCATTATTTTACTCATCTTTGGAGAGATACTGAAAATGATAGCTAGAATAGTGCGAAGAATATTTGGTATATCAAAACCGGTACGGGATTAATGAAATGTGTTTTTGCCATTTTGTTTCGTATGTGGTATTATTTCTCTCATGAAAAACAATACGTCGTGGAACGAAGTGGCAGATTGGTACGATACTCTTTTGAAAGAAGATAATACCTATCAATCACAAGTTATTTTGCCGAACACTTTACGACTCCTTTCTATTAAAAAAGGAGCGAAAATTCTTGATCTCGCCTGTGGGCAAGGTTTTTTTGCCCATGCTTTTTTGAAAGAAGGAGGGGATGTTGTCGGAGTCGATATTTCTTCAAATTTAATTAAGGCGGCACAAAAGAACGTTCCGGGCGTTAAGTTTTTTGCTTCACCTGCGCACAAACTTTCGATGATTCCGGATAACTCTCTCGATTCCGTCGCGGTCATTCTCGCTTTGCAGAACATACTAAATATTTCAGAAGTCTTTAATGAGGTTCATAAAAAATTAAAAAAGGGTGGAAAATTTTTAATCGTATTAAATCATCCCGCTTTTCGCAACCCGGGCGCAAGTTCATGGGGTTTTGATGAACAACAAAAAAAACAGTATCGTCGCCTTGATTCTTACATGACGGAATCAAAAAGAGAAATCGATATGCATCCGGGAAGCACTGAAAAAATAACAACCGTATCATTTCATAGGCCTCTTCAGGTTTGGTTCAAGACACTCGCGAATGCAGGATTCCAAATATCTCGTCTTGAAGAATGGATATCACACAAACAAAGTGAAAAAGGGAAGAGGAGAGAAGCTGAAGATATTGCAAGAAAAGAATTTCCTTTGTTTATGTGTATTGAAGCAGTGAGTGTTTAGCTAAATATCTGTCTACACGTTATGAACAGAAGGTATTACGCAATCTTTCTGCACGTGATATAATGGACGTATAAATAATTCATTATATTTTATGGAAGAAAAAACATACAAATTCGGTGAAAAAGTTCCTCAGGCGGGGAAATATCAATGTGTCGTTTGTGGCCTCATTGTGGAATATTTACCGAAGCATATCGTCGCAGATGCTACGTTTGGTGTTTGTCCGCTCTGTCTTTCCGGGTCTTCCGCCGGCCCCAAAAAAGCCGATGAAGATATTTGGCGCTACATGGGAATCTAATACAAATAAAAAAAGGAACACAACATGTGTTCCTTTTTTTCTTGTTTTTTTTG
Source organism: uncultured bacterium (assembly GCA_903824855.1). Taxonomy (GTDB): domain Bacteria; phylum Patescibacteriota; class Minisyncoccia; order Phycocordibacterales; family CAIJYI01; genus CAIJYI01. The sequence goes on from CAIJYI010000035.1 coordinate 21,777, forward strand.
TCATCCGTCGTCATTCGTCCCCGTCCGTCTTCGTCCATCGTCATTCGTCGTCATTCGTCTTCGTCTGTCGTCATCCGTCGTCATTCGTCGCCGTCCGTCTTCGTTCGTCGCCGTCCGTCGCCGTCCGTCTTCGTCCGTCGTCATTCGTCGCCGTCCGTCGCCGTCCGTCGTCATTCGTCGTCATTCGTCGTCATTCGTCGTCATTCGTCGCCATCCGTCGCCGTCCGTCGTCATTCGTCGGCGTCCGTCGTCGTCCGTCGCCATTCGTCGTCATTCGTCGTCATTCGTCGGCGACCGTCGTCATTCGTCTTC
>CAIJYI010000036.1 GCA_903824855.1 uncultured bacterium
AAACGATGTTGTCACACTAAAAGCCAGCAGTTCAGTTGTTTCAACTGTTGTTGGAACCTACCAGGTTGATTATACCGCTACAGACTCACACAATCTTGCAGCTACTCCAAAATCACTTACCGTGAATGTTATTGCGGTTGTTGTTCCACCACCAACTGGTTGTACTTCTAATTGTGGCGGTGGAGGTGGCGGAGGAAGCACCGGCGGTGGCGGAGGAGGCGCTGTTATTATACAAACCCCTTCTCTTAAAATTTCGAATGAGAAAGTAAACCAAGGTTCACTCTCGGGAACAGCTGTTGTTGAATGGACAACAAATCTTCCTTCAGATAGTCGTGTCGTTTATGGAACATCCTCTGTCTCCGCATTTCCTTCAGGTGACGAAAAATATGGATATCCAAAAACAACCGTTACTGTTTCTCCTCTCGTAACCACTCACTCTGTTGCTATCGGTGGAATTGACCCAAACCTTACCTATTATTTCCGCCCGGTCTCAAGAACTTCATCTTTGAGTGCGACAGGTATTGAACTCACACTTTCACAGAATGGATGCTACTATCTTCGCGGGTTCATGAAATTGGGAGATGTAAATAACGATCCGATTGAAGTTAAGAAACTCCAAGTCTTCTTGAACGAATTTGAAGGAGCGAAACTCGATGTAAGCGGAATCTATGACATAAAAACGAGAGACGCAGTAGATGCATTCCAGAATAAATATAAATTAGACGTTCTTGATCCATGGGGTCATAAAGCGCCGACCGGGTATGTGTATCTCACCACGAGAAAACAAGTAAATGAAATTTATTGTAAAGCAGCCTTTCCTCTCGATGGAGCGCAAAGCGCCGAAGTAAATGCATTCCGTGCACTTCTCGAAAGTTTACGACAACAGGGAATAGCTACTCCAACAAATGAGGAAACAGCGACAAACGTTTTCACTCCCACTACCGGTTTGGTGAAAGGAGCTACTGATGCAATGAATTCACTTCTCGATGGAGAAAACACAAAAGAATTGGGAGTTGCTACGAATACACAATCAAATTCCATTACCAATAGAGGCGCCGTTCGAAATATGATTGCCGGAGTTTACGGATCGGTGAGAGGTATTATCGTTAATTACTGGTTCGCACTCGTGCTTATTGCCATCCTGCTTCTTACCGGATTCTATGCAATAAAAATGGCGAGAGAGGAAAGATTGGCGGAAGAAGAATTTGAAGCGGAGATAGACGCAGACGATGAGGAAGAAGAATAAAAATTTATAAAAACAAAACCCCGATTACAATCGGGGTTTTGTTTTTTTATTTGCAAATTCCTTCCGCCCATAAACCACTTTTGTTTTCGCGCGCAATTTTTTCAGCTTCTCTAAAATCGGCTTGGTATTTGTAAGGCACCTTATAGGTATATTCATAACCGAATCCATTCGCAATCATAAATTTATTAAAATTCGTTCCGTCGGTTAAAATGACATAAGCAAGCAAACGCCCATACTTATCACGAAAATCTTGACTAGCATCCGTTTCCAAACGAACCGTTTTTCCTGCAAGAATTTTTTTCGCTTCGTCTGATGCTTCTTTTCCAAAACATTCCACCGTCTTCCTTGGGTCAACAATCTCCGGCGTATCAAGTCCGATGAGTCGTACACTTTCGTCACCATCATTAATGCGAACAACAATGGTATCGCCGTCAACAACACGAGTGACGGTATATTCATCACTTATTTTTGTTTTGGTTCTATTATTTTTTTCGAAAGAAACGGAGAAAAGGGGATTGCTTGGTTTGCTCGGAATTTTTCCATGATAAAAAAGAATTCCAAAAACAGTTCCGAGAAGAAAAAATAATAAAAGTAAACTCTTTTTCATAGATGATTATTGTACAGCTTTTTAATTGGAAAAGGTATCTTTTTACACGCTTGCTATTTTAACTAGGGGGTGGTAATTCTTTTAATTTTCGTATATACTAAACACATGGCAAAAAGAATGAGTGTAAATACGAAGAATAAAGCAACTCGCTCCAAAAAAACTACGAAGCGTCTTGCTGTTAAGGCGGCTATGATTACCGCAAAGAAGGCGAAGAAAAAATAACCGGCCCCTCTTTTTATAATCGAAAATTTAAACGGCAAATCATTTTGCGGTTTATTTTTCTATATAAAAAAGAAAAACCGCCAATTGCTGGCGGTTGTTTTTGTTGATGATTCGTTAGAAGAATATTCTGAAACGGACCATTGGTGCGTTATCAACTACTTTTGGACCATTATCGACTGAAGTTATCGAGTGTGTGAAGTCTAATGAGACGCTGGAATTTGCGAATCGTCCGTAGCCACCTTCTTTTGGAAGTTCTAAACTCAATCCGCCGGAGAATCCATCATAGTTTATTGAGCCGTTCATTGTCTCATACATGGCGTTAACTTTCAGGTCGAGTTTATTGCCGTCCATTTTCCAGAGTGTATATTCGGGAAGAATAAATCCGCCCATACCAACAGTCGCTCTTTTTCCTACGGCATGTTCATCGGCACGATACATGCCACCATAGAGATCAAATCGATCAGTTGGACTTGCTACAAATCTGAAACCTAAACGATGAAAATCAGTGCTCCATGCATTAAAGAGTGAAAGTTTGAGCAACGTTTTTCCGTCGGCGTCTTTCATCGCCTTCCAATCTATTCGTTGTGAAGTTTCCGTACGACTATTTCGATTTATGTCGTCGAAGGGGACTCCTGTTGTTCCCGTAATGTCTGCCGTAAGGGTTACGTCTTTGATGACGTTTGTTTGTATTTGCACACCATTAGCATACGAACCGAATGGGTTATGTTGGCTCACTACCGGAATAGTTTCAAAAGATGCGGGAAGATATAATCCTCCGGCGGTTAAAAGACCTCCGGCACGAATAGTCGTATCGGAAAACATATTTCCAAAAAGTGGCTCCTTTCCAAAATTATATCCGACCCAAGCTTGGGTGATGTAATTCGCTTTTATTCGGTCATCAAGTCCGGCAATGTCGTTCTCCATAAAGAAACGCCAGTTTTTGTATTCTGCACTTGTGCGGATGCGAACCTGGTTTGCTTTAAATTCGGTATCTTTTCCTCCGACGATGTTCGTATATCCCCATATCGAGACTTTTGCATTTTCTGATTGATAGAGCGGTTCCGGGTTATGTTCTGCGAGAGCACCTGTAGATAGTAATATCGCACAGAGTGTTAGCATAAACCTCTTTATAAGAGTCATTTTGCCTCCTCCTTTTTTTTAAAATTAACAGTATTTCTGATACAAACATTATCACTTAAAGTTGTTATTGTCAAGAAATGAATCCCGAATTACTTTAATGATAAACACACGTTATTGCTTCTTTCCTCAAATTGTGATATAGTTAGAAAAGTGAATAGTTTTAAAACTTAACTATTAATTATGACCAAAACAAAGATTACTAATGAGCTGGTTGCGAGTATTTTTGCTACTATGCGGATCGTTCGCGAAAGCTCTCAAAATCATAAAAAAAGAGATCCATTTTCGGTACTTCAACTTGAAGTGCTTAATTATGTTTTAGTGAAAGAAAATCCGACGATGAAAGATATTTCAAATTATTTGTGTGTTACTCCACCTTCCGCAACTTCAGTAGTGAATGGATTGGTTATGGCTAAAAAACTTGAACGCATCAACGATACGACCGATCGAAGGATTATACGGCTCGTTATCTCCGCCAAAGGGAAAAACGAAGCACAGAAGTGGAATCAAGAAAAAACAGAGAGGATGAAAAAAATATTGTCGGTTTTGTCTGAGAAGGAAAAAGAAGAACTTATTCGAATATTTACAAAAATATCAAAAGCCTATCATTCATAATTAAGAATACATATCATGAAAGAAAGAATAAAAACAAAAGCAAAAAAGTTTATTAAGGAACAACCGAGAACCGCTTCAGGAATCGGATTCGCCGTACTTCTCGCTCTCGGCGTTTTAATTTATTTATTTTTTGTCTCCGCAGTTCTTCCACCGTACGATTTTTATACTGTGGTAAAAACTGATGTTACAGAGACCGTTGTTGCGCAGGGAACAGTGAAGCCCGCTTCTTCTGTTGATTTGGCATTTCCAAAAAGTGCCGTAATTTCAGGTGTATACGTAAAAGAGGGAGATGTTGTTACAAGGGGTACTGTTCTTTCAACTCTCGCAAATTCAGATCTTCGTGCCTCTCTTTCTCAGGTGCAGGCGAGTTATGATGCGGAAAAAGCAAAACTTGATGCCATGGAGTCAGGAGATAGACCGGAAGATCTTGCCATGAAACAAACCAGTGTCGCCACGGCAAAAAATGTTCTTATTGACCGAATTCACAATGCTTATACCGTTTCTGATGATGCGGTTCATAATCAAACAATGTTATTATTCCTCAATCCAAGAAGTGCGAATCCTTCGCTTACTTTTTCATTCCCTGACATGGCTCTTAAAATTGCAATAGAAGGAAACAAAAAAGATCTTGAACTTTCTTTGACGAGCTGGAAAGATTCGCTCTCCGGTATCGATGCGGGAGGTAATCCGATTTCCGGAGGTTATGCCGATGTTGCAACGAAAAACTTGCGCGCGGTTTCTTCTCACCTTGATTCTCTGGCAACTGCCTTAGCGGAAGCAACTCCTGATTCAGCCACCACTGCTTCGATTCTCGCTCAATATCGAAGTAGCGTTTCTCTTGCTCGTGCGAATGTTAATGCCGCCGCTTCATCTCTCGTCCTTGCGATACAGAGCGAATCGAATGCCGAATCAGCACTTACTCTTGCGAGCGCCGGTTCAACCCCGGGGGATCTTGAAGCGGAAAGAGCTCGCGTTAACCAGGCTCTCGCTGTTGTTCAGAGCGTAGAGGTAAGTATCGGACAAACAGCTTTAGTCTCTCCTATTGATGGAATTATCACTCGTGTGGATGCAAAGGTTGGAGCGGTTGCTTCGGCAAACGTCCCGCTTGTTTCTGTTATATCACAAGGCAAATATCAAGTTGATACGTTTGTCTCACAGATAGATATCGGAAAACTTTCCGTCGGTCAAAATGCTAATATCACACTCGATTCTGAAGGAAGTTCTGTTATTTTTCCGGCAAGTGTTGTGTATGTTGGAAGTGGAAATACTCCAGTCGCCGGCGCTGCTTCATACAAAGTGACTCTGGAATTCACTAATACTGATGCTCGCGTTAAACAGGGTATGAATGCAAATATAGTAATACCGACAAAATCGAAGATATCCGTTCTTGCTGTTCCAAGAGGCGCGATTCTTTCTTCAAACGGAGAAAATTATGTTCAAATTAAAAACGGACAAGCTCTGTTAAAACAAAAAATTAAAACAGGAATTATCGGAGATACAGGATTAGTAGAAGTACTTTCCGGGGTTGCCGTCGGAGATCAGGTCGCAAACTTTGGAGGAAGTTTCAATAAATAATTGATTCAAACATCTAAAAAATAACTTTATGGAACAAAAATCAACAATCATAGAACGTTTAACGAAGAATAAATGGCTCGCCGGTTTTATGTTGGCTGTCATCTTTGGTCTTATTCTCGCTTCTGCTATTTATTTCACGATTGAAGCTCGTCGAATTTCTATCGATAACGCGGGCATTGAAGCGCCAACCATTGCACTTTCACCGAGCGTCCCCGGAGTACTTCGTGAAGTTTATGTCAGCGAAGGCGACAGAATATTGCCGAATACCGTCGTTGCACGTGTCGGAAACGAATTGGTAAAATCGCTTTCCGGGGGTATTGTAACCTCCGTTTCGAATAATATAGGTGCGGTAACAAATCCGGCACAACCTCCGGTAACCATGATTGATGCTTCCGAACTTCGCGTTGTCGGAAAGATTGCCGAAGACAAAGGACTTTCATCCATTGCCGTTGGGCAGCGCGTAACTTTCACGGTTGACGCATTTTCCGGAAAAGAATATACCGGTGTTGTAGATGAAATAAGCACCGTTCCTCATGAATCAAGCATTGCCTTTTCTATTTCGGATAAACGCACAGTGAAAGACTTTGATATTAAAGTTCGCTTTGACGTCTCGAAATATCCTGAAATTAAAAACGGTATGTCAGCAAAGATAACTATCTATAAGTAGAAAGTTTTTCATGAACGAAGAACAGAATAAAAATGTAAATCCATGGCTTGTTCTCGCAACAGTCATGTTGGGAACACTTCTCATCGGTCTTGATCGTACGGTTGTTTCGCTTGGTCTTCCAAACATCATTAACGACTTCAGTATTACGGTGACTGTTGCGAGTTGGGTGGCGACTTCTTACATAATCTCAAATGCTATTTTTGTTCCCGTTTTTGGAAAGCTCGGGGATATGATAGGGAACAAGATTATATATTTATGGAGCTTCATTGCTTTTGTCGTTTTTTCCGTTCTTGCCGGAATGTCATGGAATATCAGTTCTCTTATCTTTTTCAGAACACTCCAAGGACTTGTCGGAGCCGCTGTTTATCCGACCGCCATGTCACTTATCGCGAAGACTTTTCGAAACCCGAAAGAACGTGCTTCGGCCCTCGGAATTTGGTCGGCATCCATGGCTGCATCATCGGTATTTGGCCCGCTCGTAGGTGGTCCGCTCATAGATTCTTTTTCATGGAGAATGCTTTTTTATGTGAATCTCCCCGTCGGACTTATCGGTATCGTGATGGTACTTTTATTTCTTCCTGAAGATGCCCCGTCGAAAAAGATGGCCGGTGCCTTCGATTATCTCGGCGCGCTTCTTCTTGGTATTTCACTAACAAGCCTCGTTCTCGTTCTTGAACAGGGAAGGGATTGGGGATGGACATCAGGAACCAGTCTTTTATGTTACGCTTCTATGATTGTCTTTGGTTGGTTATTTGTCGTTGCCGAAAAGAGAGCGGATAATCCGATTATAGATCTTAAGTTTTTCAAAAACCGTTCTTTCGTTACCGTTCTTATTATTTCGTTCATTTCATTTGGAGGAATGATGGGTTCATTCTTTATGATACCGCTTTTTGCACAAATGTTTCTCGGGCTTAATGCGACGGAAACGGGGTATCTCTTTCTCCCTATGGCACTGACGATGATGGTCTCCGCGCCTTTTGGCGGTAAAATGTCTTCCAAATTTCATACAAGATATGTCGTCTCATTTGGTATGTCTATTGCTTCGTTGGCGATATTCTTTCTTTCATTTCTTGATCCCGAAACGACGGCATTCAATCTTACTTGGCCCCTCATGCTTTTCGCAGCCGGCCTTGGTCTCGGGATGGGACCGCTTACTAATCTTGCTACTTCAAGTGTTCCGCAAAATGAAGTTGGAATCGCCTCCGCTATTTTGAATCTGACACGCAATATTGCGGGCGCCGTTTCGATTGCTGTTTTCAGTACCACTCTCAGCAATCTCATTTTGAGCAATGTTTTGAAAGTGAGTGCATATTCAAAATTAAATGTTCCGCTCTCTCAAGTGAAAGGGGTGTTTCCAACTCTTGTTGTTATGAAGGCACAGGTTCTCTCTTATGGACAAGTCTTTTTATACGCTTCGATGGTAATGTTTCTTGGTGCTATGCTCGCGCTATTACTTGATGATATACGTGAAAAGCGACGAATATTATCCGCAGAAAATATGCCCGTTTTCTCCGAATAATCGTTCAGTATAAAAGTAATTGTTTTATACGAGGACAAAACATGATATAATCGATACATTGAACGTATGAGGTTACATTCATTATTTTTATTTTATCTCACTCTTTGGAGACCTCTCGGGTATTCTCTGGTGGCTCTTGGTGTGGCGTTTGAAGGGGATGGCATGTTATTTACCTCGGCCTTTTTAACCGCTGAAGGTTTTTTTGATGTCGGAGATATGATGATTATCATTTTCCTCTCGGTTATTCTCGGCGACACCATCTGGTTTCTAATCGGGCGCAATTACATAAGGCGTTTTCCTCGTCTTGTCCGGTTAGTCAATAAATTCGCCAAGCCTTTCGATCGGCACCTTTCAGAAAATCCAACACGAACACTTATTTTTACAAAATTTCTTTATGGCGCAAATCACGCGATGCTTTTACGTGCCGGTATGTCAGAAATAAGCTACAAAAAATTTATCAAAGCTGACCTTGTCTCAATCCCGATATGGATTACCGTAGTCGGAGGTCTCGGATTTTTCTCCGCGCATACGCTCCATTCAGCGCGCCATTATTTAAAATTCGCAGAAATCTCACTCGCTCTGGCTCTTATCGGATTCTTTGTTTTGGAATATTTCCTCCATAAAATATCGGTATCCGCGGAATTGGAGGCAGAAAAAAACGACAGCCATTCCTAGGTCTGTCGTTTTTTATTTATTTGAAATATTTTTTACGAATCTTCCGGTGGCATATCTTGAATATCTGTTGCGTGGTCAATAAAAAGAATTCCTTTTAGGTGGTCGGTTTCGTGTTGAAAAATTTGAGCGATAAGTCCGCTTCCTCCATATTCAAAAAGTTTCCCTTTTTCATTGTAGGCCTGAACTCTGGCTTTTTCCGAGCGGAGTGTTTTTCCATAAAGCCATCTGACGGAAAGGCAACCTTCAGGAACAACAACTTTTTTTCTGGAAATTTTTATGATTTCGGGATTGATAAAAACAATATCGTCCGGCAGCACTTTTTCAACATTTTCTGAACCATTTTTTTTCACGTTCTCATAGAGAGGGGCTTTTCCCGACATAACGAAAATGGAAAGGGAAACACCTATTTGCGGAGCTGCTATGGCAACTCCATCTTCCTGAGATTTAAGAGCTTGCTTCATGTCGGCAATAACTTTCTGAATATATGGAGAAGTAATCTCATGTGGATCCACGAGTTTTGTAACCTTTCTGAGGACGGGGTCCTTCTGTTGAACTATTTTTACCATTTTTTGATAATACCACGGAATTGGATGAAAGGGAAGAAAACACACACGGAATAATTCGTTTTGTAGACAAAATTCAATTATTATGTTATGATAATATAAGATATATAAACTAATTGGAGGTTTTCGGTGAAGTACTTTTACAAATTAATACCGCTGATACTTTTGTCTTTGGCGTTGTTATTCAGTTCAGGTTGTTCTACTGTCGGGTTGATTACTTTTGTTCCCGACCAGCGACAAGAAGTGTTCCACAACACATTGAAGTCGCTTAATGATTTAGTGCGTCAAACAGGTAATGAAGATTCTCAAAAGATTCTTTCCATGTTTCAAAAAGAGAGTGTTCTCATTACTCCGACAAAAGACGGATTTCGTGATCCGAAAATTTGGAACGAGAGAGAAACCCTTAAGGTTGTCGTTCTTCTTCCGGAAGATTCTCGGTTTCCATCCTGGTCTCAAATTGTTTCCGATAAAAAAAGTTACGCTTATTTTTTTCCAAGATACAATGTGATAGTTCTCAAAAGAATGGATGAGCTCAGTCCTGTTTTTCAAGCGATAACAGTTGACCATGAGGGTTGGCATGCTTTTCATTTTCAAAGTGATTCAATAGTAGCACGACCTTTAAGTTCGGAACATTTGGCAATCGAACGCGACACGTATGAACATGGGGCAAGTTTGCTTTCCTCAATTGGCGGTGAACCGTACAAAATGTTTATGCGAGAAGAAATGAAAAGAATTGATGCTTTTGTGAAAAATTCGGTTGGGGGAAATACACTTCCTGCGCTAAAAAATGAATACAATGAAAAGTTGGATAAGATATTCGGTGTTGCGCAAAGTGACACAGAAAAAAGAAGTAGGGTTTCTTTCATCGGTATTTCAGGTATCTTTCAGTATATCGATGAAAATTATCACGGTACACAACCGGAGAAAGAACTCGCAAAATCAAATGCGCTTCTGAATATTTATCGACACGGTCAATAAGATTTAACGGTATTTGGTACAAAGGGTGGCTCAATTCGGCCGCCCTTTTTTTGTGGACAATTTATCCTATATGTGGTAATATGCAGATAATAACGTTATTTGAAAATAATCTCAAAAGGAGGTTTAAGTGAAAAAAGAATATAAAAGCCTGTTGATTCTCGGGTTGGTTTTCTTATTATCCGTCGGTATAAACACCTGTCAAAAAAGTTTCGACAAGGATACCCCAATAACCGCTACACCAATAACCGCTCCGTCGTTTTCTGAGGCAGTCGGTCCGCGTCAGGCAATTGTGAAGGAATTTCTTGATGCTTTTCAATTGGTAGCGGATAAAACAGGAGATCAACAAGCGAAAGATAACTTGCAGATGCTTCGTGAAAAAAATACCGTCGTGATTCCTGACGAAAAAGGATTTACGTATCTTTCCAATGAGAATGATACCATAAAACCGATACGTATTATTCCGCTCATTCCGGATGATAGCCAATATTCATATTGGAAAAATGAATTAAATAGTGACGCGGCTGCGGCATTTGAAACCGGTTCAGGTCTTTTAATATTGAAAGACACGATGAAAATCAGTGCTTTTTATAAAGGCACGCAGATTGCTCACGAAAGTGAACACGCGCGCAGATATTTAAATAACCCTTCTCGGAAATTCAACATTCTCTCGATTGCAAAAGAAGAATCGGAAGTCTATGCTTTTCATAATCGTTTGATTGCAAAAGCAGGAGGTAGTGAATATACAACATTACTTCAAAAAATAACAGATGAAATCAGTCCACAGATAAAAACATCTGATGATAGTTTCAGTTATCCAATCCTTCCGTATTATCACGAGTTCGACAAAATGTTCGGCCCGGCACTTTCCTCCGAAGAAGAACAATTTAGAGCATTTCTATTTGAAGTTGATGTGATGTATCGCTATTTTGAAAAAACATCACCCGACAAATCAACAGATCTCAAAACTCTTTTTATGAAAAATTTGTACGAACCAAAGAATTGATAAAAAAATCCCCACCGGCATTATGTCGGTGGGTTTTTATTTACTCAATATTTTTTGGACATTTAATTCGATATGTGGTAATACAAACATAGTAATGTTGTTTGAAAGTAATCTCAAAAGGAGGTTTTTTATGAAAAAAATTACCAAAGTGTTTCTTTTAGTCTTTTTTCTTCTATCATTTGTCGGTTATTATATCTTTTCTCAAAACACAAAAGGAGAAGATGTTACTCCCACAGAAACAAAAAGTGAAATCAGTCAGCGTATCGTTTTATCAAATGATTGGATAAAAGGACTTAATGAAGTTTATTCTCTTACCAAGAATGCGGAGATATACGATGAATTAATTCTTCTCAAGGAACATGGAGTCATTGGAGAGCCTAAAAACGAGGGACTTATTCCGTCACGGCAATTGAAAGATGATGATTTCTCCGTAATAACTCTTATTGCGAGCGATAAACAATTTTCCCCGTGGAACGAAATACTTGCTTCTCCTGAAGCCGCATCATATTCCGGATTGGATAAAGTCATGGTGCTAAAAAATAATTATTCGGTCAGTTTACTTTTTAAAGGAATTTTATTGGCTCATGAAACCAAACACCGTCTCTTGGATCCGGACAGTCTGGTTTTACAAGATGCGATGGAATATTGCCGTGAAGAAGTTGTTGTTCATTCGTTTGAAAATAAATTATTGCTACAAATCGGTGGGGAAGCTTATCAGAGTCTTCTCAATCAAAAAGTAGATGAAATGAATAAAATAGCATCTGACTCTTCCATAAAAGCGCGTCCTTTCTCCTATTATGCGGATGAACTTGAGAAAATTTTTGGCCCGTCTCTTTCAAAAGAAGAAAAAATGACCAGAGTGGGAGCTTTTAAAATTGGAGCGATGTTTCAACTGGTTGACCGATATTATGACGGCGACAAAAAAGAACAAAAAGCGCTTATCATGCGTGAAATGTATAAAGCAAACGGCAACTCATTGCCTGAAGGAAAATAGTAACATACTCAAAATCCCCGCCGACATTATGTCGGCGGGTTTTTATGTATTCAAAAAAAATCACCCGAGATAAATCTCGGGTGATGGTCGCATTTATTGCGGTATAAGAATTTGTGGTCTTGTTTGGTGAGGAAGCATAACTCCGTTTCTACAATAGCTTAAATTGTAATTTACGCCTGACGCATCAGGACTCACAAAATAGGGAACACCAAGACTGACAGTAAGTCGGCAGGTGTCTACTTGTGCGATACCAAGAATTTTAACCAAAACTGTTTCGGCTTCATTTCTCGAAGCAATCAAATTATTTCCAAGTAATGCTACGTTAAAACTGCTATCTTTGGCGTAGAACACTATGCTGTAATTTTGCGCAGCTATTATTTCCACATCTTTTTCTTCGTCTATAATTGTTGCACTCGGCAGTGAATAAAAATTATTAACAAAAATATTTTTATTGTCGGACGTTTTTATCAACAATTTGTTGCTTACTCTTGAAATAAGAGAGTCAACGATACCGCTCGATGATGAGGGAACGGGCAAAAGTAGCATAAAGGAAACGGTCGCCACGGCAAAGGTTTTTAAAAGCTTTGATAGTATTTTTTTGTTCATTTTGCCCTCCTGATTCAATGTGCGTAAAAAAGTATTAATCTAATGAAAATTATAGCAATAATTACTCATTTTGTCAATTCTGCAGAGTCATTGACATATTTTTAATAGTGTGATACATTTTAATCAGGAAACGGTTACAATTTATTGCAGAAAAAGAAGGAGGTTTGACATGAAATTTGAAGAGAAAAAAACAAAATTCACGTGGGAGGAGGCACTCCCGATGAATTTTTGGGAAGGTGCTTTCATGGCGTTTATAATAGGTGGAATTATCGGAGTTTCCGGATATATTGCCGGTCTTTCAGTCATCTTTTGTTACGTTTTAGTGAAGTGGTATTGGCACTATGTGAAAAATTTGTAGTTTGAAGAAAACAACAAAAGCGGCTTATCTATAAGATAAGCCGTTTTCTTTTTTTATGAATGATCAAGAAGACTGAGGAAGTCAGAGAGCTCTTTTCCCTGTAACCTGCGCCATGTTCCCGCTTGAAGAGAACCGAGTTTGATATTCATAATACGAATTCTTTTAATATCTTTTACCGTATATCCAAGAGCGGCACACATGCGTCGTAATTGATGCTTTTTTCCTTCAGTAATAATGACATCAATTTTGCAAAAACCATTTTCTTTTGCGATGGCCGGTTTTGTCATATAACCTTCAATCTCCACACCGCGTTCCATCAGTTTAAGAAATTTCGCAGTAATCGGTTTATCAAGAGTGACGATATATTCTTTTTCGTGTTCTCTTTCCGGAGACAAAAGTTTTTGGGTAATTCTTCCGTCATTCGTAAGAATAATGAGTCCGTGAGAATCTTTGTCTAATCGTCCAATAGGGAATACTTCGGCCTTGATGCTTCCTTTGATGACATCTTCGATGCTTTTTTCGCCGTTCTGTGGGCTATGAGTGATTATTCCTCTCGGTTTATAATAGGCGAAATAAAGATATTCTTTTTTATCCAATCCTTTTATCGTGACGACATCTTTTTCATTGACGGCATCTCCAAGCTTCGCAAGTCGGCCATTTATGGTCACTTTTCTGTCTTCTATTAAGGCATCTGCACCCCGACGAGTCGCGTCACCACGGAGAGCGAGGAACTTATTTATGCGCATTGGATATTCGTTTTTTGGTATCATAGTATTGACAACTATAACTTATCTATGTTATTATGTCAACTAGATAAATAATTTTAACAACATGTCCGCCGTCGCTTGAGAGCAAGGGCGGGCAAGGGAGAAAAAAATGAAAAAGTTGTTTGGAAAAATGGGCACATTTATTTTTGATCGGTTTTCAGGTCGCAATGCTCATATGTTTCAGGTGCATGAAGGAATAATGACCATTCCGAATATGGTGACCTTCACAGGGATTATTTGGTCCTTTCTGTATCTTATAATGTATTTGTTCGGAATCTGCACCTATTTGATTCCCGTATTGGTAATCTTTATTGTTCTCACTGATGGGATTGATGGGTATCTTGCCGATCGTCTCAATCAGCACAGCAAGTACGGAAAGTTTCTGGACCCGCTTCGAGACCGTTTATTTACCTTGGCGTTGCTTGGAAATATTTGGCTCATTGTAGGGAATCAAGCTTTACCCGCCATTATTCTTCTTATCGTAATTGAGAGCAATCTCGCTCTTCATTATCGAGAAGTGTATCTTTCAACCGGAAAGATAAAGGAAGTACATTGGATAGGAAAAGCACGTTCTGCATTACAATGGATTTTGGGCTTCGGCATTCTCATCCAGTTTTATTGGTTAGGTGTCGTATATGTTGCTCCTTTGTCGCTTGTTTATGTGATGTTCCTAGCAAGTCTTGCGGTACATTTCAACACCTACTATCGTAGATAATATAAGGAGAGGGCATTAATTTGCCCTCTCGTTTTTTTATTAAAAAAGCGGTATTATAGACAATATGAAGATAAAAACAAATCTACATTTTCACAGCAGTGACGATAAAATGGATCATATTTCGTATTCTACAAAAGAGGGAATCGACAAAGCTGTTTCTCTTGGTTTCGGCGCACTTGCCATCACTTGCCACCAACATTTCGCTTGGACACCCGAATATGCCGAATACGCCAAAAGCAAAGGTTTATTGTTTATCTCCGGCATTGAACTTTATATCGGCGAAACGATGGAAACCTCCATGAGACACTGTCTTGTTTTGAATGCTACGAAAGATGTGGAAAATGTCCGCACTTTTGACCAACTCGCCGATTATAAAAAACAACATCCGGAAATATTTATTATGGCGCCTCACCCGTATTTTTACGGCAATATTTCGCTTAAAGAATTATTGGAGAAATACATTCATTTTTTTGATGCCATTGAACAATCATGGTTTTATTCCCGGCTTTTTAATAGAAACATAAAAGGAGCAAAGATTGCTCTGAAATATAAACTTCCTTTCGTTTCCACTTCTGATACTCATTTCTTTGATTTTTTGGACAAGAGTTATTGTACAGTAGAAGTGGAAGAAGCAACAACCGAAGCTATTTTTAAGGCCATTCGAGAGGGGAAGTTTACAAATACGACGTCAAGGCGCAATTTTTGGAGAGATATGGTATGGAGACAAGTCCGTTTTTCGTATAAAACGTACCTTTGGAGAAAAAAGAATAAAACCTAGAAAGCTTGCGTAAACAATAAAAGTGTGTTACAATAAGACAACCTTTTTAGTTTGTCAAGAAACATATTAAACGATGTCACCAGCCTTAATTGTCGCTACGAATATACTTCTTTTTTTCACCTTATACGCTCAGGTGCTTTTGTTGTTTACCTTTTTTGAAAAAAAGAATGTATTTACCAATACGGGTGGAAATAATGACACTCCACTGAAACGATATCCAATCGTTACGGTCATTGTGCCTGTCTGGAATGAAGAAAAAACTCTCGGCGGAACCATCGAATCTTTGCTCGCTCTTGATTATCCAAAAGATAAATTGGATATTTTGATTGTTGACGACGGAAGTACGGACAACACCAGACAAGTAGCGAATACCTATAAAACACATCCGGAAGTTCGTGTGTTTTCAAAAACGAACGGCGGCAAACATACCGCGGTGAATCTGGGAATTTCCAAAGCGAGAGGTGAATTCATCGGTTGCCTCGACGCCGATTCTTATGTTGATAAGAACGCCCTTTCTCG
Organism: uncultured bacterium; assembly: GCA_903824855.1. Taxonomy (GTDB): domain Bacteria; phylum Patescibacteriota; class Minisyncoccia; order Phycocordibacterales; family CAIJYI01; genus CAIJYI01. Next base: position 15,545 of record CAIJYI010000036.1, read on the forward strand.
TATTATTCGTTGCTTCGAAGATTCTCAGGTTATGGCTGTCACTCCCGCCATTAAAGTTCATACTCCTGAAAACATACTTCAACAGATGCAGAGTGTGGAATACGATATGGGGATTTTTCTCCGAAAAGTATACGGATCAATGAATGCTATTCATGTCGCGCCGGGTCCTTTCTCTATTTTCCGTAAAGAAGTTTTTGATAAGCTCGGGGGATATGTGAAAGCGCATAACACCGAGGATATGGAATTTGCGATGCGTATGCACAAAAATCATTATCCGATTGCGAATGTCTATGATTCCTATGTTTATACGGTTACACCAAAAACAATCAAAGGATTATATAAGCAACGATTGCGTTGGGTGTATGGTTTTTTGGAAAATGCGAAAGATTATCGTATGATGATATTCAATCGAAAATATGGAAACCTTGGGGTGTTCACTCTTCCTGCCGCAATTATCTCCATCTTTGTCGCGTTATTTTTCACAGGGCTTGCAATAGTGCGAATCGCTTCCTCGTTGTGGAGAAAAATCCTCGAAATGCAAGCAATTGGAATTCCTTTACGTTTTGAATGGCCTCAATTTGAATGGTTCTTCGTGAACACAAGCGAAACATCAATGGTGGTATATGCGCTTTCACTCTCTACTGTTTTTGTTATTCTCGTCGGAAAAAAACTCTCAGAAGGGAACATGAAACCCAATATCAGTATGCTTTACTTCTTTATGTTTTATGGTATTCTTGCCCCAACATGGCTTTTTAAAGCGGTATATAATGTTGCCTTAAAAAAGAAGACCACGTGGAGATAGATTAGTTCATCAGGTTTATAAAGTCTAACGACAAATAGCAGTGATGACTAATCGTCTGAACTTGATAAACTTGATGAACTTTACAACTTGATAAACTTAATAACTCGATAAACTTTTAACTTATATGCACAGCGTAGATTGGAAAAAATATTTTTATGTCTTTCTCGTAACGGGAGCAATATTCCTTACCGCTTTTTTTGTGAGTAATACTCTTGGTAATAAAAAAATTGAGGATATTCAAACGATGCAGAACCGTGTTTCCATTGATATTCTTTCTTCCGAAACTCAGTTTGCACTTCTTTCTGAATCTTCCTGTGAGACGGTCGGAGATACTTCTCTCTCAAAAGACCTTGATTCTCTCGCCGCAAAACTTTCCTATGCGGAAGTAAATCTTAATTCCAACAAAGAAGATGTGCTTTGGCTCAAAAAGAATTACTCTCTGCTCGAAATTAAAGATTATGTTCTTATGAAGAAATTGTCGGATCGATGCCAAGTGAAGCCGGTATACATCCTGTATTTCTATTCCAATAGAGCGGGTGCATGTCCTGATTGCCAAAAAGAAGGTATCGTTCTCACGGAACTTCGCAAGAAATATCCGGGCCTTCGCGTATACTCGTTTGACTATGACCTTGATTTATCTGCCGTAAAAACTCTTGAATCATTGTACAATGTTCAACCGGAATTACCGGCAATGGTTATCCATAGAAGTGTTCAGTATGGCTGGAAAAGTGTAGAAGACATGGAAAAAGTTATGCCGGAATTGGCAACACTGACGGGAACAACAACTCCCGTTGAAACTTCAAAAAATACGACTAAGAAATAAGTAAAGTTGACAAAATACTTACCTGTGATATAATTATCATGGGTTTGTTTTTATAGAGAAGATATTTTTTACTCAATCAGGAGGGTAAATGAATTTCGAAGAAGAAATCGCAAAGGAAAAGGAATACAATAAAGAGCATCAGAAAAAAAGGAACCATAATAAAGAAGAAGGTCCCAATATTTCAGAAGATGTCATCTTTTCAATTTTCGCCGTCATTACGGGCGCATTGATGCTTTGTGTTTTATTTTAAATTCAGGAGTGATGAAAATGTTGTTATTTAAGAAAATATTGTTGTATCTTAGTATCATGGTATGTGGCGGGTTAATCACTTCGGGGGATATTCTCCTCGCTTCTATGGGTACTATCGGGTTTGTCGTCCTTACCGGTATTGTGATGAACTTAAAATAGTAAATAATAGGATAACTCCGTCGGTTTATATCGACGGAGTTTTTTTGTGCGCGTGCAAAAATTTGGTATACTATCCATACATGGAAAATATTGAGAAAAAAAGGAAGGTTTTGAAGCGCCTTCGCGAATGGAGGGAAGCTGAGGCCAAACGCACCGGTGCGGAACTTTTTCGCGTGCTTTCCAATGATGCAATGAATGGAATAGCGGAAACCTTGCCGACTACCAAGGAAGCACTTTTGGAAGTGAAAGGAATTGCAGAAAAAAAATATCAGACATATGGAAGGGATATCCTTGCTATCGTTGCGGAAGAAACGACGACCGGACTTTTTGGAGCATCTTCTGAAATAAAAAATAATGAAGAAGAAAGTGATTTATTGAATGAAAAAGAAAACGAAGGTGAGAGCGACGGTTATCGACAAAATGGAGAAATGATATTTATCGTTTCGGATTATCTTGAAATTCTTAATACGGGTCTTCGACAGTTTGAGGCGAAAGTTATCGGCGAAATTACCAGCTTGGACATTCGTGGAAATTATATTTTCTTTAGCATAAAAGATAAAAAAGAAAATGCCTTGATGCCGTGCTTCATGTGGGGATCGGCATATAAGATGAGTGGCGTCTTTCTGGAAGAAGGAATGGAGGTGCAGGTGCATGGTTTTCCTGAAATGTATAAACCGAGCGGACGAATGACTTTTAAAGCTGATACCGTTGAATTGGTGGGGGAAGGTGCGCTCAAAAAAGCTTATGATTTGCTCAAGAAGAAATTAACGGCGGAAGGTCTTTTTGATGAAGCGAGGAAGAAAGCTATTCCGGAATATCCACAAAATATCGGACTTATAACATCAGAAACAGGAGCAGTTATTCACGATTTTTTGAACAATATCGGAAAGTTCGGTTTCAAAATATCCTTTCGTGATTCGCGAGTTGAAGGGGCGCTGGCGGTAAAAGAATTAGTGAGTTCCGTTCGTTATTTCAAAAAGAAAAAAGGAATAGAAGTTTTAGTCATTATTAGAGGCGGCGGCTCCATGGAATCGCTTCAGGCGTTCAATAATGAAGTATTGGTGCGGGAGATTGCCGATTGTCCGTTTCCTGTATTGGTAGGTATCGGACACGATAAAGACGTTCCTTTGGTCTCTCTAGCGGCCGATAGAGCATGTTCTACGCCTACCGCTGTCGCAAAACTACTCAATTCAACATGGGAGACAGCGCTTTCGAAAGTGCGGATTTCTGAACAAAAAATACTCAATCGCTTCTCTGAATTACTCTATGAAAAAAAGGACACGATTCGCGAATATTCGGATAATATCGAAGAGAAATTCAGGGCTATATTTGAACGATTTAAGAATTCTGAAGAAAAGATAAAAAGAAACTTTGTTGCCATAGGCAGTGCAATCGGAAGATCAAAAGAGAGAATTAATCGTTTAGAGAAAATGCTCGGTGAAAAACTAGAAGGCGATATAAGACGATCAAAAGAAAAAGTTATTTATATCGAAAAAATGTTGGTCGCCAATAATCCCATGAGGCAGTTGAAGCTCGGATATTCTCTCGCACTGTCAAAAGGGAAAGTAGTTCGAAAAGTTACGGATGTTTTAAAAGGTGATGAAATAAAAATCCGTGTTGAAGATGGGAATATTGATGTGGTAGTATCTTAATATTTTTTTAAATTATTTTTATGGAAAAGAAAACAAACGGGGTAAATTTGAATGAGACATTAAAAAAACTTGAAGCGATATCTTCGTGGTTTGATAATCAGCGTGAAGTTGACGTCGAAGAAGGTTTGAAGAAAGTGAAAGAAGGAGCGGAACTAATCAAGGCGAGTAAAGAAAGATTGGCCGAAGTAGAAAATGAATTTGAGACGGTAAAGAAGGGAATGGCGGAAGATGAAGAATAAGGAGCTTTTAGCTGTTAACTTTTAGGACGACGAACAAAATATTTAAAAAGGAACTGTTTTTGCAAAAAAATACCTCTTAATTTTTTGCCAACCAAAAGGCCGTAATGAGCAAAAAAAACGCCCCGATTATTTTCGAGGCGTTTTGTGTAAAAAATTTCATGGTATCTAATCCCAATGAATTACTTTTTCTTTTTTTACAACAGAACTTTTTTTATCATGAGGAACATTTGCATCTAAAGTTTTTGGCTTAATCCTTTTTGTAACGGGTTTGTTTGGAAGCACATAGGGCTTGAAACAATCGCTATCTAGTGGTCGCGCCGTACAAGGAATTCCTTGTGAGGTTAGAATGTATTCGTATCCGGCAAATCCTGTTTGAGGGAAATTTAACATCATAACAACAAAAAAAACCAGCAGTATATATATTTTTTTCACTTAAAGTACCTCCGTGTGGTCTTACTTAAAAAATAGTATAAAACATTAAGATAAATGTCAAGGGTTGGTTTTTTTTAGAGAGTATCCTCTATGCGGAGAGCGAAATAAATACCCGAAAGCATAATAATGCCGAGAGCGAGAAATAGATATTTTATATCTATAAGAAAAAGAAATGCCGAAGCGGAAATAGTTCCAAAAACAAAAGCGAGAGGTTTTGTATGACGGAAAAGACTGATGAGCCCCATGTCGCTCGCCTCAATTTTTTTGAAAAAGTAGGTTTCCGTCATGACTTCAATAGCTGCCGCGCCGACCCGTGTTACAAAAAGAAGAATTGCCCAGATAAAAATAGTGGAACCTGTTCCTAAAAATGATAAAGAAGCAGTAGAAAAAGCCGTTATAAGGAATCCGATAATAAGCATCTCCTTTTCTCCATATCTCTTGTCGGCCATTTCTCCAAGCGGAAATTGCAGAAAAATAAAAGGAAGAAGCATAATTCCGAATATTATCCCGATTTCACCCCATGCGAAGTGCATATATTCTGAGAGATATATCGGGGTATAAATAATCATCCAAGCATAAAAGAATTGAAGCAAAAAATTTGCGAGAGAAATAAATCGGATGTTTTTATCAGCCCAAGCAAAACTAATCATTTGTTTTAAGGAAACATCTTTGTATGGGGGATCGGAAAAAGTGGAAAGTTTGCGAAGTATAATAAAAAGTGCGGGTAAAATAAGAATCGCTGAAATTATATATATTTTCCAGAATTGGTTGTCATAAAGAAGAAAACCTGCAATTATCGGTCCAAAAAATACCGCGAGATTCATGGTCGTTAAAAAAATTCCTCTTGTCTCTCCGGTCGTTTCGTCTTTTGAGCCATTCTCGATAAAAATATCAAGATTGTAAGCGAGAATAGTAACGGCAATGGTGTGAAGTATAAAAACAAAAGCAATTAAAAGACCTGATTGAAGAAGTGTCAGGGAAAGAAGGGAAATAATTTCAAGAATTGCAAAAGCGATAGAGAGAGGATAATTGCCGTACTTTCTGAGGAAATGAGGAATAAAACCGAGCGCAAAAACCGTGGCGAGCGAACCAATGAAGTATATAGTATTTATTCCGTTGCTTTTGAAGTATTGAGCGAGATAAGAGGAATCAACATAAATACTGACGGAGTAATGCAGTGAAAGAAAAAAGGTAGCCAGATAGACACTAGGCAATAATCCCTGCGTTTTATGTGACGGTCTCCAGAGCATGTGTGAAATTTAATAATTGATTAATATCCATATTATACACTACGAACGAAGACGATGCATTGATTAATAAAACAAAAAAATACTCCCTTATTCGGGGAGTATTTAGGGGAAGAAGTTTATCTTCCAAATTGTTCTTTTACTCGATCACCAACCGTTTTTTCTTTTTCGCGGCTTTTTTCCCGTTTTTGCTGACGTTTTTCTTTTGGCGTCAAAACGGGTTTTTTGCCTTTCTGGTGTTCGGGTTTATTTCTGCCTTTCATTTGGTGGCCTATTTCTTCGTTTAGGAACGGGTTTTAGCTCAATAAAAGAGCCTACGTTTATAATACACCATTTATTAAAATAAGTCAAGTATATCGGGAAAATTGACAAATATTTATAAAATGTGTACTTTGTCTATAGATATTTACATACGGACTATTTTAATCCAATAGTACATTCACAAAGACCCCATTTGGAAGGAAGGTTATTATGCGTTGGCTTAAGAAAGAAGCTTGTGGTAAATGGATTGTGTTTTATATTTTGTGTGGCGTGGCGATTAAAATTACCTATGACTTTGGAATGTTTAGTCTTTTGAATTTTTCCCATATTGCCACGAGTAATATGTCGAGCGGTGTGGCACCTATTGATAAGACACCAATGTTTTTTCTTTCAATGTTAATCTCTGCAATATTTGAAGAAGCCGTTTTTCGTCTTCTCCCTCTTTATTTAGCTGTGACTTGCGGGCTTTCAACGAAAAAAGTAATCTTTGTTGCGGTAATCAGCTCTGTCCTTTTCGGTTACCTCCACGGTAATGCGTTCAATCTTATTTTTCAAGGGATCGGTGGTCTTTTGTTCAGTCTTATCTTTTTGAAATGTGGGGGATTGCATTTTCATTTTTGGAAAGCATTCAGTGTTTCAACAATAGTTCACCTTCTATTTAATTCAATAATTGTTTTAATTGTATTGATGTAACAAAAAACCGGTGTCGTTTAATCGACACCGGTTTATTTTTTTAATATTTTTATCTAAAAGAAGAAAAGGGACGTTCTTATTAAACGCCTAATATTACAGGGAGAATAATCGGGCGTTTTGCGGTTTGCTGGAAAAGGAATCTTCCTAAAGTATCTGTTACGATAGTTTTAAGATAATCAAAGTTTAAGGGATTCATATTTTCTGAAGAATCTTCAATGGTTTTTTTGATGATATATCTGGATTGTCTGAGTAAGTCTTGAGATTCGCGAAGATATACAAAACCGCGGGAAAGAATATCAGGAGATTTTCTCAGTTTTCCTGTTGCGGTGTCAATTATTGCGACGACAATAAACATTCCGTCTTGCGCGAGTGCTTGTCGGTCTCTCATGACTACTTCTTGCATATCGCCGATGGAAAATCCGTCGACAAGAACAAGTCCCGAAACAACTCTTTCTTTAAGCGCAACGATTTTTTCTCCGCGTTCAATTTCAATCATCATTCCGTTATCCGGCACAATAACATTTCCTTCTTTTACTCCGGCGGCGATAGCGAGATCGGCGTTTGAGCGAAGTTTGTAGTGGAATCCGTGAATCGGGATAAAGAATTTCTCTTGTACTTGGCGATGAATCCATCCGATTTCATCTCCATTTGCGTGACCTGACGCGTGGACTTCCGACATCTTGGAATGAATTATTTTGGCGCCTTGTCTGGAAAGATTGTCTTTTATTTTTTGTACGCCCATTTCATTTCCCGGGATGATAGAAGAGGAGAGAAGTACGGTATCATTTTTTGTAATTTTGAAACTCTTGTGAGTTTTGTTGGACATTCTCATGAGCGCGGCAAATTCCTCGCCTTGAGAGCCGGTAACAATCGCAACTATTTTACTGGCGGGGTATTGTTCCATCTGATCCGAGGAAATGATGGTGTCCTTATTTATTTTTAGAAGTCCGACTTCTTTTGCGACTTCGATATTTACCTTCATGCTACGACCTTCAATGACAATTTTTTTGCCGAATTGTTCGCAGAGATTGATTATTTTTATGATGCGTTCTAATTGTGAAGCAAACGTACCGATAATAAGACGTCCTTTTGTGTTTCTGATTATTTCTTCGATGTTTTTGAGAACGACTTTTTCAGACAAAGAAAAACCGGGAGAGTCCGCATTCGTAGAATCTGAAAGAAGAAGAAGCGGTGGTTTCTTGCCAAATCGCGCAAATACATTTTCTTCTTCCTCCGTAGGAATACCCGCGTTATTATCAACGCGCAAGTCGCCGGTGTGAACGATATCGCCGTAAGGAGTTTCAATGATAATACCCATTGCATCAGGAATGGAATGGCTTACCGCAAAAAATTCAATATGTGTTTTTCCAACTTTTATTCTCTCGTTTTTTTCAACGACGCGAATATCAAGAGTGGGGAAGTGCGGATATTCCAGCTGTCTTTTTTGAATAAGAACGGCAGTAAGATTTCTGGCGTAGATTGGCGGGTTTCCAATTTTAGGCATAATAAAGGAAATTCCTCCGATGTGATCCAAGTGTCCGTGGGTAATAAAGACGCCACGAATTTTTTCCTTCCTTTCTTCAAGGTATTTTGTATTTGGGAGAATAAAATCAACGCCGGGAGTATCCTCGTCATGGAATTGAAGTCCGATGTCTACAATGAAAATATCATCTTTGGTTTCAAAGACGGTCATATTCTTTCCGATTTCTTCAACTCCGCCCAAAGGAATGATACGAATGACATCTTCTCTTACTTCCGGAACTTTAGAATTTTTTGCCGGTGCAACATGGAGAGAAGTAGGGACCGGTCTTTTTCCCGGATTTCGAAGTCTTTTAACACCGCTTTTTTGGTGCCCTTTATCAAACGATTTCTTTTTCTCGGGAGTGCCGGAAGTCTGCGCTTTTGCGACGGGTGCTGCTAATGTCCACCCTTCATTCGGGTCTTGAAAGCGTCGGCGAGGAAAATTCCTTTGGCCTTCTTTGTTTGAAGGATTATTGGATTGATCCCGTCTCATCGGTTCTCCGACGGAGGTTTTTGGCCGCCGTTTCATCGGTGGAATTTTTCTTGGAGGTAGACCTCCGTTTTTAGGTCTAAAACCATTTTGGTTTCGGCCTTTATCTTCAGAATGTTCTTGCTGCATAATTTTTTTTAATAAATATGAAATAGAAAATAGAAAATTATAATTGTTATTTTTCTATTTTAATATTGTTTATAGGGTTTATTTTTTTACGAAAATTGGCCAAACTTTTTGTGTTCGAGAATACCATTGATAGACATTTGCAAAACGGTCAGACAAAACAGAAACACCGGAAAGATTCACCCCTTGTATATTTTGAGGTAAAACATAGATGAAATTTGGGCTATAGAGAAAAACGGCAGGGATATCGGAGTGGACTTCTGTGAGGAATTTTTGATATAAAGCCGAGCGTTTCTCAGGATCTGACTCTCCACGTACGTTTTCAAGTATTTTGTCGGCCGTAACATTAGCATATAAGGACATATTAAGCCCAGGATTTAATCTCTGTGATGAGTGCCAATAGGCGTAGAGGTCCGGCTGTCGCCCGATTATTTCTCCCGATAAGAGGGCATCATATTCTCTAGGGCGAATTACCGCTTGCAATAAATCACCCTCCTCGTATGTTTTAATCGTGACCTTTGCTCCAATCTTTTCCCAGTTTTTCTTGAGGATTTCAGCCACCTTTTTCATCTCAGGATTGTTTGAAATTGATAGTGAGAATGACAGCGTCTGCGTTGCTTTTTTACTGCTGGTCTTTTCCATCACTAAGGTGGTGGGATTTAATTTCCAGCCGTCATTTGCAAGAATTTTTTTTGCATTGGTGATTCTTGTTTGTATATTTTCGGTGTCAGAAGTGCCTTCATCGCTTAATACTCCCGGAGGAAGAGGTCCGTCAATTTTGGTCGCGTATCCGTAAAAGACATTATTTATAATTTCGTCTTTATCTGTTGCCATATCAAGAGCTTTTCTCACAGGTTTGTTTACAAAAAGCGCCTGTTTGTTTTGATTGAAAAATACAGAAAAAATTCTCGGGAGCGGGGTTGATATAATCTGTGTGTTACTCCCTTTTATTTCTTCGGCACTCACCGGAGAGAGCGCGGAAACAGAAGAGAATTCGCCGGCTTTATATCCCTCAACAAGTTTATTGTAACTCGTATAAAATTTAAAAACGATACTTCCCAAATATGGTTTTCCAAGAGCAAAATGGTCGAAGGGGAGAAGGGTATATGACTCCGGAATTCCTGATGAATTTTGTTGAATATCAGAAATTACAAATGGCCCTGAACCTACTGGCTTAATATTATATGAGCTGAATACAAATTGTTCCGGCTCTAACCCACCCCAGATATGCTGAGGAAGTATTCCAACCGTGGTATTTTCCAGAAACGGAGCGTATGGCTGGTTTAATGTAAATTTGATTGTTTTTTCATCAATTTTTTCAACAGTAACACCATCCCATGCGCTTTTTTTCGGGCTTCGTATTGCAGGGTCTTGGATGGTTTTAATTGTAAAGACGATGTCACTTGCCGTAATCGGTTTCCCATCGCTCCACTCCAGGCCGTCTTTTAAAATGAAAGTGTATTCCTTATTATCCTCTGAAACGGAGAAGCTTTTTGCCATATCCGGATAAAGATTTCCATTTTTTCCTACTCTCATCAAACCGGAATAAACAAGTCCAATAAGATCCTTCTCTGACGTGGCATCAGGTAGAGAAAGTACCGGGTTTATAAATCTTGGGGTTGTTCCATCGACTCCTTCGACGAGCGTTCCTCCGTAAGCGGGGATGGTATCCATGAAGGACTGATTAATAAGTGTAAAAGTAACAAGACCGCTTAACAGGGCGACGAATGCCAAAAACCAGAAAAGCATTTTTTCTTTCCATGAAAATGAGCGAATTGCAAGAGAAATTTTCGCCCGGAACGAATAAAATTGCGTTCTGTGCGCTCGTATTTTTTCTAAAATATTGATATTTTGATCCACAAAAATATGAAGAGAAATCGCATATTTGACGGGTTATTTCGAAATTGTCGGTTTTCGAGTTTGGTTTCGTTTAGCAACTATGCCAAAATGACAATATAATGGAACTCCCGTGCCGAGAGCGAAAAACTCTATAAGTTATAGCTTGTTTTAAAAAATGAGATTATTTAGGGGAGATTACCAGAGCGGCAAGGGCTGAAATAGCGAAAAGGACGGCTACGGCAATAGTCATGTAAAAAAGGATTTTTTCTGCGCCTCTTCTTGTGTAAACGCTTGCGCTGTCAGAACCGCCGAAAGCGCTTCCGAGACTTGCGTCACTTCTTTGAAGGAGGATGAGTATGGTCATAACGACAGACAATACGATCTGGATCCAAGGTAAAATGTTGGCAATAAAATTCATTACTGTCATTATAGCAATTTTCAAAAAGAAAGCAAGGGGGGCGGGAAGAAACCCGAACCAATAAAAAAGCCGACTCAAATTTGAGTCGGCGGACTTTTTAATAAATGAAGTGAAGAAGAATGAGAACGACAATAGCTATTGCGGTAATTATGACTGTCGTAAGAAATTGTTTTGTACTATCTCTGTCGAAATCTTCGAGCTCTTCTTGCGATTCAAAATCATCGGATGATTTACTTTTTTTATTAGGGTTATCAAGGGAACTATGAAAGTGTAAATCTGAAAGCGCCTCGTAAGCCTTCTTCGAATTTTGGAGTTCTGCCTTCAATTTATCGATTTCCCTTTGTTTATAATAGAGAGCATCTTCTCTTTCTATCGCTAACCGCGAGTCTAACCTCCATCGCGCACTTTCATCTTCCCAAAAAAAGCGTGGTATTTCTTTTGTTTTTAGGCAATTCGATTTCATTTTTATTCCTAAATTATTGGGTTTTCTAATATAAAATTAGGCAATAATATGAAAGAGCCATACTAAAGCAATAACACTAATAATGGCAAATCCTCGGCCAATCAGACGCGGGAGAGTCTTTTTTTGATTTACATTGAGGATTGGTTTTTTTGCTGAATTTTTTATTTCAGAATTTTCCACAATACTTTTGTTGTAAAACTTTTTCGCTTTGAGTAGTTTGTTTCTCTTCATGCTTCTTCGTGACATTTTCTTCTCCTTTTGTGAATGTACAACTCCTGATTGTTTATAACATGATTATAATTAGATGTCTAGATACAAAAAAAATAACGACGGTTGTTCCGTCGTTATTCTTGAATTATGAATCTTAAATCTTTGTGTCGGTACTTCTTCTTCCCGTATCTTGAGATTTCATTTTTTCAATTTCAACAATAATAGATTGAAGAGTCGTTTCCATTTTCTGCAGAGATTTGTTTCTTTCCGAACGGTATACTTCTTCCTTTTTTTCATCCTCTTCCATATCATCGCTAATCTCATCAAAGTCCTTTCCCAGTTCCTCAACATCTTCTTGGATTTCGCTGATATCCTCGCTAATCTCGTCAAAGTCTTCGCCGAGTTCTTCAACGTCTTCGTGGATGTCTTCGATATCTTCGGAGATTTCTTCGATTTCCTCTCTGACCTCGTGGAGTTTTTCTTCCTGTCTATTAATAGTAATTTGAATAAAGATGGCAAGATAAATCGCTTCAAGGGAAACGACCGTCGTCAATATAAGAAGAATTTGATCAAAAGGAACGCCGAATTGATGCATAACAAAAATACCAATAAAAAAAATCGTATGAACAAAAAGGGAAGCGGGTGTTCCAATCCATCTCGTCATTTTTGTTGATAAAGTTTCCGGTAGTATTACTTGCGGAGTTTCCCTTTTATCGTCTTTTTTTACGTCTTTGTTTTTTTCTTTCATAATGACACGTGACACACCATAAGAATTAATTTCCCATTGTGTATCAAATTATAATAAAAGCGATTTTTTAATCCGCAACAATTCCAAAATCTAAGAGTCTTTCCGGAACATTTGCGTGGAGGAGTTTTACATTAAGTATATCTCCGAGAGCGTATTTCTTTTTCTTGTGTTTTCCGATCAAGCAATAATTTTTCTGATCAAGAATATAGAAGTCATCGGAGAGGTCTCTCATCCGTATCAGTCCTTCAGATTTGGTTTCTTTTTCTTCAACATAAATACCCCAGTCGGTAACACCGGTTATCGTGGCGGTCATTTCTTCTCCGACGTGGCGTTGCATATATTCAACCTGTTTCCATTTTATGGAAGCACGTTCAGCATCGGTAGCAAAAATTTCGCGCTCTGTAGCGTAAACGAGCATCGCTTCATAATCATGCCAGGCCTCATCCGGAATCTCAACGTTATTGAGATGTGCAAAAAGTAGGCGATGAGAAAGGATATCGGGGTACCGGCGAATAGGGGAAGTGAAATGGGTATAATACTCAAAACCGAGTCCGTAATGTCCGATATTTTTGGTCGAATAAATGGCTTTCGACATGGTTCGGAGTGCTGAGGTGTGGACTATATTTTGAAATGGTCCGCCTTCTGTCTTAGCGAGAATATCATTGAGTTCTTTTGTGGAAACACTACCGTCTTCTTTGATATGAAGTTCATAACCGAGCGTCTTCAAAAATACGGCAAGAGTACGGAGGCGTTCTTTGTCGGGTTCATTATGAATTCTGTACACAAAGAGTTTTTCTTCTTCTTTTCCAATTCTTGCTATGTATTCAGCAACTTTTTTATTCGCAAGAAGCATGAATTCTTCTACGAGCTTATTCGAATCTTTTCTTTGTTTTTTGACGATTTTGATAGGGAACCCTGTTTCGTCTAGGAGGATTTTTATTTCATCTTGCTCAAAAGAAATTGCACCGTCCTTATATCTTGCTATCGACATATTCTTCGCGATAGCGTTCATGATAAGAAGCTCTTTTTCGCAATCTCCATGTCCTGTTTCCAAAACCTCCTGTGCTTCTTCGTAGGAAAATCGTCTATCGGAATGAATAACGGTTTTTCCAAACCATTGTTTTTTTATGTTGACGGCATTGCCTTCCATTACCGCATCCTTATCAATAGTGAAAATAGCGGAAAAAGCGAGGCGGTCTTCGTCCGGTTTTAAGCTACAGAGATCATTTGAAAGTCGTTCGGGTAGCATCGGAATGCATCGGTCGACAAGATACACTGAGGTTCCGCGATATCTGGCTTCTTTATCAAGCGCTGTTCCGGGGGTAACAAAATGGGAAACATCGGCAATATGAATACCTATTTCAAAGTCACCATTTTTAAGTTCTTCAAAAGAGAGAGCGTCGTCGAAGTCTTTGGCATCAAAAGGGTCTATCGTAAAAGTTTTGACGGTCCTCATGTCTCTTCTTTTTGCAACCTCTTCTTCGGTAATTTTTCCGCTAACGACTTCTGCGCTCGCTAAAACTTCGGGCGAAAAAGTAGACTGAAAACCTTTCTCTAAAACGATGGCCTCCATTTCTGTTTCGTGGTCTCCCGGGAGTCCGAGGACTTTAAGCACTTCTCCGGAAGGGTTTTTCTTCGGGTCAGTCCATGAAATTATGCGTGCAAAAACTTTTTGTCCGTCTTTTGCATCCATCGATTTTTCATTCGCAATATAAATATCCGTATACATGTGACGATCATCAGCGATAAGAAATACAAGATTTCCTTTTCGTTCAATTTTTCCAATGAAGGTCATTTTGTGCCTCATCAGAATTTCCGTAACCTCGCCCGTTTGTCTTTCTCCTTCTTTTTCAGGATGAAGAAAAACTCGAACGCGATCTCCGTGAAGGGCCGTATTGAGAAATCTCTGCGCAATTTCGATATCTTCATCTTCTGAATCTTGCACACGAACGTATCCGGTACCTTTTGCAGTAATAGTGATGGAACCTTCCTTGAAGTGTGAATCATTTGGTCCGGAAGAATTTGGAATGCCTGCCGGAATTTTTTGAACGGGGGAAGGGGGTAAATATGGTTTAAGAGCTTCCTTTTTTATCAAGGGAATTTTTGGCTCCTTTTTCGTTTTTTTCTTGTTGTATATCTCTTTTTTCATGAATATAGAATAACACAATGTTAATCAAAGGTATAGAGCAAAAAATATTATCCACAGAGCATCTTCTCCCCGTAATATTTTCGATGTATACTGAATGAAGAAATGTCCTTTCACCATTTCTCTTTCTTAAGGAAGAGAAAATTAAAGTTGTTTTTTGCAATCTGGGCGTGAATTCGTTTGGAACAAAGCAATTAACACGATCAAAAAACAGAGATAGAATTATCTCTGTTTTTTGTATGGACATAAAAAAACGGAAGTACAATAAAGTACTTCCGTGTGTTTTCTTATTTTTCTGCTTCAATACCGAAGAATCCTTGAAAAGCTCTTTTTTCGGAATCGGCTAGGTGATTAACTTTAATCGCGCACTCCCTTGCAAACATGGTATTTCTTGTTTTGTCAATTTGCGCACGAGTATATTGGGCATATTCGATGAGGACACCATTACTGTCACGGCTCCATAATTCAGCATACAATTGACCATCCTTAATCCCTAACCTTTGTGTTTGAGAACGCTTTGAATAGTTCGTTGCGTAAGTCATGACCTCTTTCTTATCAGCTCGGATGCTTATAATACAGGAATCATTCGATAAATAGGTCGGATAATTCTTAATGAAATAGAATGGAGTATGTGCAATATCATAGATTGCCGGATAATTTGAACCGTTTATGTATTTGTGAGTACTCCATGTCTGATTCGGGTGTGTTTGGCAGGCAGATAACACAAGAATAAACAATATCACTGTGATTTTCTTTAAAATAGACATAAGTCCTCCTCGGACAAAACTTTGTGAAAATTGAATGAACTTTATTTGCGAATATTATATATTATTTAAAACATTTTGTCAAGTAACAAATAGATTTTATGTAAAACCCCGGTTTATTGAAAAAAAGGGCCTTTATTCGCCGATTAAAAAATGAATTTTCAGGTTTTTACGTTTCATTATTGACAATGAGTCTGATTATGCTAGTATTACGACTATGTTAAAAATTAGATTACAACGAGTGGGAAGAAAAAATGATCCGTCCTTTCGGGTTGTCTTAACCGACTCCAAAAACGCAGCGCGAAGCAATAAATTCCACGAAATTCTTGGATCCTACGATTCACGAAAAGGGGAGCCTGTTATTTCCGCAGAACGCGTGAAATATTGGATGTCTGTCGGAGCAAAACCTTCAGGAACTGTTCATAACCTTTTGGTTGGCAGTAAGATTATCGAAGGAAAGAAAATCAACGTTCTCTCAAAGAAATCTCCTATTCGCCCTGAAACAGTCCCACAGGCCTAATAATTGAGGCAAATTGAGCTATCCACAGAGGAAAGCTTGTTTTGCGTTGACTTTTAGGTGAATATGACTATAATAGATAGTCAAGGAGCAACGGTCGTTTTGGTCGACTATCGTTCCTCTTATTAAAAGAAAAGTAAGAATCAGCAAAATGGAAAAGCATTCTGATCAAGAGTTTCTTGAGTTTGTCGTTAAAAGCTTGGTAGACAACCCGTCTGCCGTAAAGATTAATCGTGCCGTAGATGAAATGGGGGTACTTTTAGTTCTTGATGTTGACCCGCAGGATATGGGCAAAATAATCGGTCGTGGTGGAAAGACGGCGCAAGCCATTCGTTCTCTCCTTCGCGTAGTCGGAATGAAGAATCACGCTCGCGTTACCTTAAAGGTAAATGAGCCGGTTGGAAGCACTAGAGTACCGAGTCACTCTTCTACACAATCTGTAGATGACGCCCTCGAAGATCTGAAACTCTAATTTTAAATTATATTCTATTCTCAAAAACCGTTTCCGTAAGGAAGCGGTTTTTGTTTGACAAAGATAATAATATATCGTAGCCTATAATGACTTATGCTTACATATCACGTCATCTCTTTATTTCCCGAATCTCTTACCTCATATATTAACGAGTCTATTTTGTCGCGTGCACAGGAAAAAAAATTAATAAACATTAAAACATATAATCCGAGAGACTTCGCGGAAATTACCGGTGGTTGGAGAAAAAAAGTTGACGGAAAGCCCTATAGCGGAGGTCCGGGAATGGTACTTTTGCCCGGTCCGGTTTTGAGAGCAGTTGCAAAAGCAAAGGGAAGAGCGAGTACAAAAAAGAAATTTAAAATAATAATTTTTTCTCCGGGCGGAACAATGTTTACGAATACGTACGCGAAAAATATTGTTGATAAAAAGATTACCGATATTATTATGATATGTGGTCGTTATGAAGGAATCGACGCACGCGTAAAAAAAATATTGAAAGCTGAAGAAGTTTCCATTGGTGATTATGTTTTAACGGGAGGGGAATTACCTGCGATGATTTGCATGGATGCTATTTCAAGGCAGATAAAAGGTGTCTTGGGAAAATTTGAATCATTGGAAGAAAATCGTGTATCCAGTCATGAAGTTTATACACGACCGGAGATTTTTGAATACAATAAAAAGAAATATAAAGTCCCGGAAGTTCTTCTCTCCGGCGATCACAAAAAAATCGAAGAATGGAAAATGAAATCAAAACAAGCCGAAAACAAATAATCTATTTACTGCGATTCAAACCTTGACAGAATATGATTATAAGAGTATGGTTAGAGTCGGTAAGGTTGTAAAAAATAAACCACAATAAGGGGGTTTTATGTACGAAAGATTAGGTAAGATATTAGATCTTGGATTGGATATCGGCACTATTTTAGAAGAAAGAACCGAAAATAATAAAGGCATCAGTGATGAAACTTTGCGACATGAATTCCTTGTCAACGAAGTGGTGTATCTAAACCAAGAGAAGATAAAAAAAGATGACCTCGTTTGGTTTTCATTAGTAAAACCATGTGGCGGAAAAGAAATGATTGATACCATTAGAAAACCTCTTTTTCCATCTCACTGAACGATATATACTTAGAAACGCTTTGATTTTCCAAAGCGTTTTTTTTATGCACTTTTTTTCTGTTGCATAGAGAAAAATATGTTATAATTTTAAGAGACATAAATAATTAAATTTATAAAAAAAACACAATGACTTTTTTAAGATTTCTCAAGAGGCATAAAAAAAAGATGATATTTTTTATATTTCTCGCCTGCATGATTGCATACGGGGCGTGGAGTATGAGACCGAAACCTCCGGTGTACGATTTTGTTACGGTTACACCGCGCGATATCATTCAGGAAGTAAGTGTTACCGGTCGCGTGACTCCTTCAGAAGATGTTTCCCTCGCTTTTCAGGTTGGCGGAAGAGTATCTCAAACTTATGTAAATGTCGGAGATTCAGTAAGGGCAGGTGACACACTCGTTTCATTACAAAAAGCCGATATTACGGCAAATCTTGAGCAAGCAAACGCTCGGGTTGCTGCGGAACAAGCTCGCCTTAACCAACTTCGAGAAGGAACCAGGCCGGAAGAAATCGACGTTCAAAAAGTCAGAGTGGCAAACGCAAAACTCGCATACGAAAATATTAAAAAAAATATTATCACAACGAACGCCGATGCTTTTACAAAAACAGACGATGTCATTCGTAATAGTGTTGATAAATTCTTTGTAAATCCGAACAGTTTAAATCCTCAGATTATTTTCTCGATGAATGACATTCAAACGCAAACATATCTTGAATCAAATCGAATTGATTTAGGAAGGATGTTCGTTGCGTGGAAGTCAGAGAATGCCTCTCTTCAAAATTCATTTGATCCGGCTGTTGTTGCGCTCGCAAAGGATCATCTCGTTCAGACTCGAACGTTCTTAGAAAAAACCGTTGCGGCACTTGCGACAGCAATTCCAACCACTACGATAACTCAGACAATGATTGATGGTTATAAAACAAATATCTCGGCATCTCGCACTATCATAAATGGGGCTCTCTCATCTTTTGAAGCGCAGAACGACGCACTTTCATCCGCTCAATCAAACGTAGATTTGGAAGTTTCCAACCTTGCCTTGAAACAAGCGCCGACACTTCCGGAAACGATTTCTGCTCAAGTTGCGATGGTAAATCAAATGCAGGCAAACGTGCTCTCTATTACTGCTGACCTTCAAAAAACAGTTTTGAAGTCTCCCATCGATGGAGTCATTACTAAACAAGATACGAAAGCAGGAGAAATAGTTTCACCGGGAACGCCAATCATTTCAATTATCTCTAAAGACAAACTTCTTATCGAAGCATTTATTCCTGAAGCGGATATTGCAAAAATAAGTATTGGAGATATTGCTTCAGTAACGCTTGATGCCTATGGAGATACGGTAAAATTCAGCGCCACCGTCACTTTTGTCGATCCAGCCGAAACAATGCTTGAGGGAGTCGCCACCTATAAAATGAAATTCCAATTTACTGAGGAAAACGAAAAAATTAAACCGGGAATGACCGCCAACGTCGATATCAGAACCGCTAAAAATATCGGAGTTCTTTCTTTGCCTCAGCGTGTCATCATTCGAAAAGATTCGGGTACTTTTGTTCAAGTTCTTGAGGGGAATGTAATCAAAGAAATTCCTATCGTTTCAGGTCTCCGAGGATCTGATGGAAATACAGAAATACTTTCAGGTTTAAACAAAGGTCAGCAGGTGGTCGTACCGAAAAATTAATCAACCAAATTCGTCTTATTTGTCGTCGTACTTGATGAACTTGATGAACTTTAAAACTTGATGAACTTATATGCCTCTCATTGAAGTCAAAGATTTAAAAAAGAAATACGATGATGGGGAAATGGCTACCGTCGCTCTTCATGGGGTTTCCTTTGATATACACGAAGGTGAATTCGTAGCTATTATGGGGCCATCCGGCTCCGGTAAATCAACATTACTGCATATTCTTGGATTTTTAGATAAACAAACTTCCGGAACGTATCATTTTGACGGAAAATCAATGAAAACGTACGGAGAGGAAGAACTTGCCCGTATTCGCAATAAAAAAATGGGTTTTGTTTTTCAGGCGTTCAATCTTTTACCGAGAACTTCCGTGTATGAGAATGTCCTTTTACCTTTGGTGTATTCAGATATTCCCGAATCTGAGTGGGATATGCGTGTTACGAATGCAATTCATGCCGTTGGCCTTGAAGCTCGCGCCCATCATGAGCCATCCGAATTATCCGGCGGAGAAAAACAACGCGCCGCTATTGCCCGCGCCCTTGTGACTGACCCCACGATCATTTTTGCCGATGAACCGACAGGAAATCTTGACTCAAAATCCGGACAGGCGATTATGGAAATATTACAAGATTTGAATGAAATCGATAATCGCACCATCGTTCTCATCACACACGAAACCTATACCGCAGAAAATGCCGAAAGAATAATCCATATGTTAGACGGAGAAATAGAAAGAGACCATCTCGTTCAAAATCGTAAGTCAGCAAGAAAGAAATTTGAGAAATAAAATTTTCGGAAATGCACTGGAAACATATTTTAAAAACAGCACTCCGCGCGCTCGCGGTAAATAAATCTCGCACACTTCTTACTATCCTTGGAATAGTAATCGGCATTTCGTCTATCATGGTCATTATGTCACTCGGTTCCGGTGCAGAAAATTTGATTATGGGGCAGGTGCAGGGAATTGGCTCAAAAACAATCGGAATTATTCCAGGGCGTCAGCCTTCCGGACCTTCTGATGTCGCACAAATGTTCACCGATTCCCTGAAGCAAAAAGACGTTGATGCCCTTCGGAAGAAAGAAAATGTTCCCGAAGCAAATCTCGTGATGCCTCTTGTTGCGGGTGCAGAAACTGCCTCAGTAGGAAATGAAACGTATCGCGTTACTATTTTTGGGGCAACGGAAGCAATTCAGGGAATTCTCGATGTTTATCCTGATAAAGGAATTTTTTTCAGCGCTGACGACGTGAAAGAATATGGTGCAAATATTGTTATCGGAAGTAAAATTGCGGAAAAACTTTTTGCCAATGAAGATCCTCTCGGTAAAAAATTGCGCATAAAAGGAAAAAACTTCCGTATCGTTGGGGTGCTCTCATCAAAAGGAAGTGGCATTTTGAATTTCGATAGCGCTGTTATTCTTCCTTACACTACGGCTCAGCAATATATTACCGGTACAAAATTCTTTCAGCGTATTGTCGTGGAAGTAATTTCCGAAAGTATGACTGCATCGGCTATTGTAAATATTGAAAACACTATTCGAAATTCTCACAACATAACCGACCCGACAAAAGATGATTTTTTTGTTGAAACTCCAGCCGATGTTTTGAGTCGTCTGAGTGTTATAACGACTGCGCTCACATTACTTCTGACTTCTCTTGCTGCAATTTCTCTTGTCGTCGGTGGTATCGGAATTATGAATATTATGCTCGTTTCTGTTACCGAAAGAACTCGCGAAATCGGCCTCCGCAAAGCTATCGGCGCGTCAGAAAAAGATATCTTACAACAATTTCTTTTGGAAGCTGTCATTCTCACTTTCTTCGGAGGAGTCGTCGGAATCGCTTTTGGTTCGGCACTTTCCTATCTATTTGCTTTTGCAATAAATCTCTCCGGTACGATTAGCTGGACGTTTGTATTCCCGTGGAAGGGCGCCGCTCTTGGTCTCGGAACATCAATCGCCCTCGGACTTTTGTTTGGAATATATCCGGCCCGTCGAGCCGCGATGATGGAGCCGATTGAGGCGCTCAGAACTGAATAACATAAACAAAATATGAGACTCAAACACACCATCAGAATATCTTGGAAAAGTATAAGCGTAAACAAGTCGCGGTCTGCGCTGACCATTCTTGGTATTGTTATCGGAATCGCTTCTATTATTGCGATTATGTCTCTTGGTGATGGAGCCTCGGCGCTCATTAAATCTCAGATTGAGGGAATAGGTTCTCAGACCATTTCTATTCAACCGGGAGGCGAGCCGACGAGCGCTTCAGATATGGCGCAAATGTTTTCCGATTCGCTACAACCGAAAGATATTGATGCACTCAAGATAAAAGAAAATGTTCCGGGGCTTCAATCTATTATGCCCGAGGTGTACGGGGGAGTAACAGGTTCATATGAAAATCAGACATACAGATTCACGGTAACCGGAGTAACAGAACTTTTTCCCGCCATATTAAATTCATATCCGGAAATCGGGCAATTTTTCACAGCTGATGACGTAAAACAATCCGCCACCGTCGCCGTTATCGGAGCAAAAGTAAAAGAAAAACTTTTTTCCGCCGATGATCCGATTGGAAGAAAAATTAAAATAAAAGGTGTAAACTTGCGCGTTATTGGAATCTTACCGTCAAAAGGTTCTTCAATAATGAGTTTCGATGATATGGTTATGGTCCCATATACCACCGCGCAAAATTATATTTTAGGAACAAAACATTTCAATGAAATAATAGTTCTCGCCGATCCGAGTATGCCACTTACCCAAACTGTTTCCGATGTAAAAACAACTCTCAGAATTTCTCATGATATTACCGACCCAACAAAAGACGATTTTCACGTCGGAACTGCAGCCGATATTCTTGCGCGTATCAGTGTCGTTATGACAGCACTCACGCTTCTCCTCGCTTCTGTCGCAGGTATTTCACTCGTCGTCGGAGGCATCGGTATTATGAATATTATGCTCGTTTCTGTTACCGAAAGAACTCGCGAAATTGGACTTCGCAAAGCGCTCGGTGCAACCGAACACGAAATCCTCTCACAATTTCTCGCAGAAGCAATAATCTTAACTGCTCTCGGCGGAGTTCTCGGCGTGCTCTTTGGCGCTTTTGTCTCGCTGTGCTTTGCCATAGCCATCGATAATTTCACCACTATCGCGTGGACCTTCGTTTTCCCAATTCGAGGCGCCGTTATCGGAATCGCCACCTCTTCCACCATCGGCCTCATCTTCGGTTATTTTCCCGCCAGAAAAGCCGCCAAAAAAGAAGCCATCGAAGCTTTGCGCTATGAGTAATTTTAGAATGTATTTGACTTTTTTATAAAAAATTATATAATAAAAAACAGAATTTTAATAAACACAACCCGCCGGCGCTCTTTTTGAGCTATGGCGTGGTAATGGGAGGCGGAAAATGTCTGAATTACAGAAAACTAAATTGTGGGATAGTTTAAGTCCTTTATCTGCGAGCGAAGTCGAAATGAAATTGAGATATTCATCCGATCGCGCTGGGTTTCCAAGATGCACGACAAACAATGGTTGTCCGTTATCATTCGAGCTTATTCTTTTTAACGGGGAAAGAGTTACTGCTTTCGTTGATGAAAGTCATCAATATACTTGCGAAGGGAGTTTGTGGATACGAAAAGGTAAAGTTGAGAGTGTTTCTCGGTATCAAGTTGTCGCATGGAAAGAAATAGAAGAATAACTTTATTAATAAGGCGGGGTTTCATGCCTCGCTTTTTTTGTCGCTTTTAGAATTTGCGGTATACTATAGGTATGAATACACTAACAATTATTTTACTTATTGTCCTCGCCCTCATTGTTGGCGCGCTGTTAGCCGTCATTATTTTAGGAAAGCAAAAAAAACCAACCGCGCAGGGACCGGATCAGGGGATGCTGATGTTGCAACATCGTTTGGATTCTTTAATGCAAATCGTTGATAAAAAATTAGGGGAATCGCAGAACGCGACGCTTCGGCAGTTTTCGGAATCGCAGAAATTTATGCAGGATATAAATAGCGAGATGCAGAAACATCTTTCGCAAGTAACGAAAGCGGTAACGGAAACGAATGAGGGAAGCAAGCAAGTTTTGGGAATTACGGAAGAGCTTCATAATTTACAGAAAATTTTAACCAATCAGAAACA
>CAIJYI010000037.1 GCA_903824855.1 uncultured bacterium
ATTATACTAATATATATAAATATATGGTAAAAGACACTATTTTAACGACTTCCCCGCTTCGAAACTTCTTGGAAATCCCTTATGATACCCTGGAAGAAATGAATCTGAGGGCAGCAGAAAGAGCGGAAACCGAATCGAGTGATATTCTTGAAAAGGAATACCGTGACTATTTGTTGAAAGAAAAACGACTAAAAGCTGTTACTCTTTGCTTTTCCGATATCGAAGGACGATTCCATATGTTGGACTACGACAAGAACTATTTTCTCGGTTCTGCCGACAATCTCACTTTTGACGGATCTTCTATTCGAGGCTTCTCTGCCCAGAAAGAATCCGACCTGCGCCTCGGTGTTGATTGGACCAGTATTCTTTGGCTCCCTTCTGATGTCTTTGGCCCCGGAAAAGTCATTTTCTTTGCCAATGTTTTGAACCGCGACAAGACTCCTTACGAATCCGATTTTCGCTCCCGATTGGAACTTCTCTCAAAAGATTTGAAGAAACAAAAAGACATCACGGTATTCCTCGCCGCCGAGGTAGAAGGTTTTCTTGTCGACGGCTTAAATGCTGAACAGGCCTTTAGCGAAGAAGAAGGATTCAAATTAATTTCAACCGGAGGATATTTTCATTCCCTTCCAAAAGATAGATTGAAAATGTTTATTGATGCCTCGGCGGAAGCGCAAAGAGCCCTCGGTTTCAAAAATGAAAAAGATCATCCTGAGGTTGCGCCATCACAGTTTGAGCTTGCCTTCTCCTATTCTTCTGTTGTTCGCGCATGCGACCGCATTCAGCTTTACAAACTCGTCTGCCGACAGATTGCAGCGAATATGGAAATGACCGCAACCTTCCTTCCGAAACCGGTATCAGGAATAAACGGAAGCGGAATGCATATGAATATTTCATTCTCTAAAAAGGGAGAAAATATTTTTTACCAGAAGGACGGAGAAGACGGACTTTCCCCTCTCGCTTGGGATACCATTTCAAGAATCCTAAATCACGCTCCTGAACTTTCTCTTCTTTTAAATTCTTCCGTTAATGCCTATCGCCGATTGGATCCTCATTTCGAAGCTCCCAACCAAATAAAAGTTTCTTCTATAGACCGCGGAAGTATGATTCGAATTCCTGAAGGAAACAAAAAAACTTCACGCATTGAAGTGCGCTCCGTTGCTCCTGATTCAAATCCCTACATTGCCGCTTTTGCTCTTGTTAAAACAGCACTAGAAGGAGATTCACTCAAAAAAGACGAAGGAAAACGTGACCGTTTGAGATACCTTCCCGGAAACATCAATGACGCGATAAAGCTTTATAAGGCGAGCGATTTCTTGAAGAAAGTCCTCGGCGAAAGCGCCCACGAAAAATACGTGGAACACAAACAAGATGCCGCTGACCGAAGCCCGAAAGAACTCGGTGCCATAGTCAAAAAAAGCGAAGTCGTCTATCATCACGAGATAACCAACCAGATGCTCTGGAGTAAGTTCTAATACGTGGAATAAAAAGAAAAAACACGCACCAAAATGCGTGTTTTTTTGTAAAAAGCTTGACATTTGCAATACGCTATATTATAATATAAACTCACCGTGACAAGCTGTTCTTTATATAAACGACAACGAGAAATGATTAATGATTAAATTTACTTCCTTGTTTCTTTACTGCTTAATGAGTATTACACATTCTTCGGATGCTTATGCGAAAAAAACAGAAACGAAACAATCAAGAGTTTCGACCGAGCAATCAGTTCGACCTTTAAACAAAAAACAACAAGTACATCTTGCAAAAAAGGAAATGGTAAAAAAGATTATACGGAACTACAATGACATAATTGTAAAAGTAAGTATAACCTACAAAATACCAAAAGCCATGATTGCCGGAATTATCGCGAAAGAAAGCGGTGGGGACGCCAACATCGTAAGCCCAAAAGACGCTCGTGGTTTAACACAAACAAGAGCTATTGTGGATGGTGTCGTTGGAATGAACTGCAACTCATTCGAACCAAAATGTTCCATCGAAAAAGGTGCTGCATATTTAAATTACCTTCGTAAAATTCAAGGTGAAGAAAATATGCCAAAAATTCTTCTTGCATATAACAGAGGACCACAGGGTGCAAAAAATTGTGATTGCAACCCTGATAATGATTCATATGTTAATGAAGTGAAGAATTATTCGAAGATTGCGCTTGATGTTTTAAATGAAATTGAAAAAAGATCAATCATTGAAAAAATTGAAAAAGTTGAGACAGTCAAAACAGTTCAGGTGGTTAAAAATATTGAAAAATCGTCAAAAGAAAAGGAGACGACAATCACTACAACCACGAAACGTTCAACAAAAACAACGATAAAGAAGTTCATCGAGCTTCATTAATACTCATTTTTTTCTAACAAAAAGCCCCACCATCTTGGTGGGGCTATTTTATTTATGCTATGGCTACTTCGCGATACGAAGGGAGCCAATCCATGAGACGTTTGCGATGCTTATCAATTGACCAAGACTCGCCTTTTTCAAATAGACCGGGATAGGTCGCTTTAAATGCAATAAGTGCCCCTTCGGTTGCTTTTGGATAAGCCGAAGGAATGTTTTTATTATAGTATTCAATGAAGACAGCAACAGTCGTAAAAGCTTCGTTAAATTCAGCGTTTATGTTCTTTTTACCTTTCATGACCATATAGTACCATACATCTCTTTTTTGCGCAAGTTTTTACTTAATCGAGAAAAGAATGTTTTCGTAGTCCGGAAGATCAGAAACGAGCATTATCATTTTGGCCAGCTTCTCCGAATCGTGACGGATGAAGGACCGAGAAGCGGCGAGAGTATCACCCTTTGCCTGTTTGGCTACCCCTCCCTTCAAAAAATCTCCCTGAATAAGACGATATTTACGATTCGGGTTTTTTCCCTCATGCCAATCTACCAAGAAATCTTTTCCTTCTTGTTCCTCATATTTTTTCAAAAGTTTCAATGCCGGGCGCTTGGAGTTGTACATCACAAAATTAATCTTACCTTTTCCTATTACTTCTTCAATAGCATTCACGTAATCATCAACGTCAAATCCTTCCGTTTGACCCTTCTTGTTCGTAAGGTTAGCGACATAAATAATCGGAGCGGATGAATGTTTGATTGCATTAGCCACTTCGGGAATAATTAAATTCGCGAGTACTGATCCATAAATATCGCCGGGACTTATGATGATAATATTGGCTTCTTTTATTGCAGCAACGGCGGCAGGGTTTGCTTTTACTGGAGAAGCAAACGAAAGTTTCTTCACGCCTGTTTTTTGAAAATGTGCATGGTCAATTTTATCTTCACCTTCAATAAATGTTCCGTCAGAAAGTTCCATGCGGAGTTGTGCCATACTTCCTGTTACGGGAATAACTCTTCCCCGCACTTTCAATATTTCCATCGCGGTATCAATTCCTTCCAAGAAATTTTTGTGTGTTTTTTCCAAAGCGGAAAGAAATAGATTTCCAAAGCTGTGCCCTTTCAATCCGCCTTCAGTGAAACGGTAATTCATAAGGGTGCGCATATCGTCGGATGCGTCGGAAAGAGCGACGAGACATTGCCTAACATCGCCGGGAGGAAGCACTCCGAGTTCATCGCGAAGCACGCCCGCCGAACCGCCGTTATCCGCCATGGAAACAATTGCTCCGATTTCAGTCGGGTATTTTTTGAGTCCTGAAAGAAGCATGAAGCTCCCCGTCCCTCCGCCAATAGTTACTATTTTTTTCATAAATAAAATGATATCGTCATTCCGGCCTCTGAGCCGGAATCCATGAAATCTCGATAAAATCCGGATTCCGGGTCAAGCCCGGAATGACGAGGCTGTAATAAAAAAAGGGTATCAGCAGTTATAACCACTGATACCCTTAAAGGTTACTCTACCGTAACCGATTTCGCAAGATTTCTCGGTTTATCGACGTCTTTTCCGCGTAATACGGCGACGTGATAGGCGAAAATTTGCAACGGGACAACATATACGATTGGAGCTAAAAGTTCATCAACTTCGGGAAGAAGAATAATCTCCGTTCCGTCATCTTTCTCGATTTTAGTATCAGGTGAAGCGAAAATAAATAACTTTCCGTTTCTTGCCCGTACTTCTTTCAGGTTTGACTGAAGTTTTCCCGCAAGCGAATCATTCGGAGCAACGGCAATGACCGGCATATTCTCGTCAACGAGTGCCAGCGGTCCATGTTTCAATTCCCCTGCTTGATACCCTTCGGCGTGAATGTATGAAATTTCTTTCAACTTAAGCGCGCCTTCAAGAGCAATCGGATATTCAATTCCGCGACCGAGATACAAACAATGTTCTTTCGAAACAAATTTTGGAGCGAGAGCTCTGAGTTTTGAATCGAGATTGAGCGCTTCTTCAATTTTTTCCGGCAGAGTAAGAAGTTTTTTTGTAATCTCTTTTTCTTTTTTTGAAGAAATGGTTTTACGTATTCTTCCTAACATGAGCGTTAAAAGAAGTAATGAAACTAACTGAGTCGTAAAAGCTTTTGTTGAAGCTACTCCAATTTCTTTTCCTGCACGGGTAAGAAACACCAATCCCGACATACGGGTGAGAGAACTTTCGGCCACATTACAGATAGAAAGAATGTGAGCGTCAGGGTTTTCTTTTTTGACCATGTTAAGGCAGGCAATCGTATCGGCTGTTTCCCCGGATTGAGAAATGAACACATAAAGCGTTCCTTTCCTGAATCGCGGATTTCGATAACGATATTCGCTGGCAACGTCAACATTACAAGGAAGATCAGCGAGCGGCTCAATCCAATAACGAGCAGCAAGGCCGGCATGATAACTCGTTCCGCAAGCAATAATTTGAACGGAAGATATTTTACGAAATACAGAATGAGCTTTCGCCCCAAATGCACGTTCGTCAATAACACCATTCTTCATTGCGCTCTCGATTGTTTTTTTCACGGCTTCCGGCTGATCATACATTTCTTTCTGCATGAAGTGGTGAAAACCACCGATGGATGTATCCTCGGCTGTGAGTTCACTCTTCACCGGTGCACGATGGACACTTTTGCCTGTCTTGTCACAAATAACGCAACCTTCACGCATAATATCCGCGACGTCACCATCTTCAAGATAAATGAACTGATTCGTTTCAGACAACAAAGCAGACGCATCTGACGCAACAAACATTTCGTCATAGCCGAGACCGATAACAAGAGGACTCCCTTGACGTGCAACGACAATCTGATTCGCCGCATTTTTACTTATTACCGCGATCGCGTATGAACCGCTAAGCTCACGAACTGCTTTCTTTACGGCAGAAAAAAGATCATTTTCTTGGCTTAAATAATAATGTACAAGATGGGAAATGACTTCCGTGTCGGTTTCAGAAGAAAATTTGTAACCGCGAGATTCCAAAAGTGCGCGTAATTGTTCATGATTTTCAATAATACCATTGTGAACGACCGCGACATCTTCTGTTGAAATATGGGGATGAGCATTCTTTTCAGAAGGAATACCATGTGTTGCCCATCTGGTATGAGCGATACCGACTTTCCCGGAATAAACATCTTTTGCAATTTCTTTTTCAAGTTCAGCAACTTTGCCGACTTTTTTCACACAGATAAGTTTTTTGTCTTCAATAATCGCAATCCCTGATGAATCATATCCGCGATATTCCAAAGAACGCAACCCCGTCAAAAGGATAGGCATAGCCGACGTATCTTTTCGTACTGCTCCAACAATTCCACACATATTTTTATCTCCTTCGCCACGCCATAGCGCTGCGAGTTATTTATCTGTTAACGTACTTATGATAACATTTTTTTACTTCAAATGGTTACTTCTGGCAAAAGGTTACCACAAACGATGTTTTATGACAATGATAACTCTTTCCTTTTCCACACAAAAAAAAGGGCTCCCAAAGGAGCCCTTGTCTACCAATTATTTATTGTTTATGAGATATTCTCAACTCTTTTTAATGCTAATAGCACTTCGACGAACCGTTTCAATTCTTTGAGAAATTCCATAGGCATCCATCGACACCCGTCGTATCTTTATTCTTTCCAATTCGGAAATCGGAATTTGAAACAAAATATCACCAATAGCCTTCTCTAAAACTTTACTATCGATTTCCCATGATTTCGTAAGAAAGTAATAAACACCACCGAAACCACGTACATATATTCTGCCTAAACTTTCGAAGGAAATACCGGCAATTATGTGAACAAGAATTGTGTTCAAAATTTTTCGTTTTTCCCGTTCGCCCCTATTGATGAGAAAATAGAGGAGACCGCCAATAAAGGAGAATCCCGCTAAAATCGTCAATATGGTCGGCGCATTTGAAACTAACATAACACACCTCTTTTTTCTTTGTTGTAATTATTTCATTTCTAGGATTCGACGACGAATGTCATCAATGTCCTGACGCACATTATAGGTGTCATCCGAAGCTTTTAATATTTTCAATTTTTTCAGTTCTTCAACCGGCAACTGAACCATCACTTCAGACATGATTCTATATAATGTTTCTTTCTTTTCATTATTAACGTTAATGTATATCGTCAATATCATAATAGTTACGATAATGACCATAATAGCAATAATCACTAATACGGCACCAAATGGGCCTAACATAATACACCTTCCTTTTTCAATGATCTAATATA
The DNA here is from genome assembly GCA_903824855.1 of uncultured bacterium. Lineage (GTDB taxonomy): Bacteria > Patescibacteriota > Minisyncoccia > Phycocordibacterales > CAIJYI01 > CAIJYI01. Next base: position 6,609 of record CAIJYI010000037.1, read on the forward strand.
AAACAAGTATATCACTTAATACCTTATTTGTCAAATGAAGTCTGGTCTATCGCTCCCGCGGGTCACTTTGGCATAGGGGCCAGTCTGGGGACTGGCGTGAGGGGGGTTATTTGAAATTTATTCCTGCGATTTCATTAAAGGTTTCACCTCGATGGAATGCGATTTAATTAATCGCTCCCGTGGGTCGCTAGGGCGTAGGGGCCAGTCTAGGGACTGGCGTGAGGGATGTTTATTTGAAATTTATTCCTGCGATTTCATTGAATTTTTCACCTCGATGGAATGCGATTTGGTTTATCGCTCCCGCGGGTCGCTGGGGCGTAGGGGCCAGTCTGGGGACTGGCGTGAGGGGGGTTATTTGAAATTTATTTTTACGATTTCATTGAAGGTCTCACCTCTGTGGAATTCATTACGGAATTTCTCGAAGCTGGCGGAACCGGGGGAAAAGAGGAGGGTTCCCTTCTTTTTGACGAGGGAAGCGGTGGCAAATTCTACACATTCCGGGAGTGTTTCAAAAAGGAGTATTTTTTTATCCGTGTAAAACTTATTTTTCTTCAGCTCCAATATCAATTTCTTCGTTGCTGATCCGTTGAGAAGGAAAAGTTCTGAAGGTTTTAATGTTTTCTTTATTTCTTTCGCCAAATCGGAAAATTCCAAATCCTTGTCCGTACCGCCGGTAATCAAAAGGGGTCGCTGTTTTGAAAATCTGCGTAAGATAGCAACCGTAGCGTCGGGAGATGTGCCGGCGCTGTCGTTTACCACAACAAGACCGTTTTTGTTTACAACAATTTCCTGACGAAATGGAATTTGAGGAAGACCATCAACCATTTTTTTCGTAATTTTCAATTTCGGATCAAACAAAGTAATTGCAAGCGTTGTTGCAAGCAAATTTTCAAGATTATGTTCACCCATTTTTTCCGCAAACTTTTTTACCTCGATAATTTCCTTTTCCTCTCCATTCATTCGAAAAACCATCATTCCATCTTTCACAAACATCCCATTCTTTCCTTTCAGTAACGACTTTTTTGAAAAATAAAAAATTTGTGATTTCGGTTTTAGAGAAAGAAAAAACTTTGTCCACGGATTTCCCGCGTTTAAAATGAGAAAATCATTTTCTTTTTGATGTTTAAAAATATTTGCTTTTGCTTTTGCATATCCTTCAATCCCCTCTGTGTATCGGTTTAAATGATCGGGAAAAAGATTGGTGATGACAGCAATGTGCGGAGCTTTTTCTGAAGATGGAAGCGTTTCCAATTGCCAAGAAGAAAGTTCGGCAACTGCGGGAATTTCCGTTTCTGAAATGCGATCAAATTCCTTAAGAAAGGCATTTGCCGGAGTATTTCCCGAAGCGCGTACGTCTCCGTATTTTGAAGATAATAATGAAGCTATCCAATTGGTTACCGTCGTCTTCCCTCTCGTCCCTGTTACTCCGATAGCGCGTTCCCCGAGAAAACGGAAAAAGAGACTCGCATCATTTTCGATTTGTTTTCCGGCATTTTTTCCAAAAGCGATAAAAGGACTTTCTTTTGGAACGGCAGGGTTGATGACAATGATATCATTTTCTAAAAAATCTCTTTCAATATGACCACCAAGTGATAATGTCAGCTTTTTCTTTTCTGAAGGGGTAAATTGTGCGATAGACTGAGAAAGGTCTGATTCTGTCTTTGAATCCGTCACTGTTACCAGAGCCCCGTGTTTAATAAGCCATTTCGAGGTTGCGACACCACCGCCGAGAAGCCCAAGCCCCATTACCAACACTCGTTTATTTTTGAGAAATGTTTTATCCATGCCTCCATAATACTCAAATTTTGGTTATCGCGAAAGTTTGACAAAAAACTATTTTATAGTACTATTCACAACAGAATATTTGAAACATATAAAGAGGAGAATGAGATGCTAATAGTCCGGAAGGTATTCGAAAAATTACTTTGCCGATTGGGATTTCATAAGCTGGAATGTTTTTTTGAAGAAAATTGCTTGCCGAATTATCGGTGCATTCGAAAGGATTGCGGCTGGATTGGAAAAAGATTGGAAATATCGAAACCGCCTCCAATGCCCCCATGCAAAAAAGCTATTTGCGCCGAAAATCTGAAAATGTATATTCTTATCCGAGAAGATACTCCGGTAAATATTGTTCCGCTTATTGCCTCGCATACGGCAGTGGGGACATACAAGAAATTTGCGCACCATATTGAGATGAAATATTGGTTTGAAACCGATTTGCAAAAAACAGTGATTTGCAAAGTCAACGCCAAAACTTTTGAAAAATCGAAAGAATACGGCGATTATTTTGCGCTCACGGAAATTCACCATCTTGAACTCGGAGAACTGGGACTTGGGTTTAATGTAACCTCGGAACCTCCAAAATTCTTCAAATTCTTGAAACTATACAAAATTGAGGAAAAATAATGTTAGGAAAAATCAAAACTTTGTACGGAAAGATTCTCTGTTTCTTTGGATCTCATGATCTGAAAAAAATTAATAAAAAAGAATTGGGGATTGCGGCAGGCTGCCGTTGTAAACGAAAAGGTTGCGATTTCAGAATCGAACCGATCGTTTGGCCTCGCCCATTACAACAACAGACTGATAAACTCAACTGGAGTTAGTAATTGTGAAAAAAAAGATGAAGAAAGAAGATGCTTCAGTTGGTAAATGGTATTGGGTTCGTCCTTACCAAGTGGAAGAGAAAATTCGAAATGAAATACTTCCATGGCTCGAAAATATGAGCCCGGAAGAAAAATCCAAATGGGAGAGATTTTATTTAGAAATGTCCGGCGGAAAAATAACCCTCGAAGATGTTAAAGATGACCTCATTCGATACGTAAAGGAAGCCAAAGAGTACAATAAAAAAGAAGAGGAAGAATAGAACAGCAAAGCCCCACAATCAGTGGGGCTTTTTTTATTTACAAAGGCGAACCTTGTAGAATTACAACACAGATTAAAATTCTGTCCCAGAGGTTGAACCTCTTCAAATTATTCTTCTTTTTTGGCAGCTAGGGAATATTTGCATCCGCAGTAGTTTTGTTGGTAGATGTTTTTTTGTTTTATTAACTCCCTGGCGGTTTCTTGTCGGCCTCCTTTTTTCCAATCTTCGGCGAGGTATTTCAAGCCAAAATGTTCGGCTACCATTTCTCCGATTGGCGAAATGACTTTGGCGGTTTTTTGTCGGCCCATGGTGAGAGTCGTGCCGAAAATTTCAAAACCATTCTCTTTGGCAATTTCTCCCGCGTGAAAAAGGCGCATTTTTATGCAAACCCCGCAACGCATTCCGCCTTCCCTTTCCTTTTCCAAACCCTGTACTTTTTCGTCCCATTCTGCAGGATTATAATCCTGATCAATCATTTTTACCTCCCATTCACTACAAACCCGCACCACTTCTGCTTTTCGTTTCAGGTATTCTTCTTCAGGAAAAATATTCGGGTTATAAAACAGCACGGTCAAATCGAACTTTTTTCGAAGTTCGTCGATAACCGCAATCCCGCACGGGGCGCAGCAAGTATGAAGTAAAAATTTCTCTTTTTCCATAATTTCTTCTACTTTTGCACAAAAGTGTCGGATGAGTCAACTCCGATAATTGTAACTTCTCACACCCGTCATTCTGAACTTGATTCAGAATCCACGTTGTTTGCGGTAAAGATGGATCCTGAATCAAGTTCAGGATGACGACGGACATTATAAAATGTGGAATTTTTAGAGATGTGAGTCAACCCCGATAACTAGCACGGCCCAATCGAAGCACTTTGGCCTTGGCCACCGGAGAATGAGGTAATGAAACCTTCAGCGGCAATGGCAAAAATCCATGAGGCGAGAAGAACGCCAAAACCAATACAGGACCAAAGGAGGGCTTTCTTTGCGGCAGTAACTTTTGATTCGTTCCCTTGAGCGGTAATAAATAAAAATCCTGCATAGATAATAAAAACAGAGGCGATAGGGATTCCGATTTTAATCACGATACTTAAAACTGCTTTTATAAATTGCGGAATAGTTTGAATACCGCAACCGACAACATTTGAATAAGATTCTGCAAAAACAAAAAGCGGAGTGATTATCGCAATCGGCAAAGCAAAAATAATTTTCTTTTTCATATGCAATAATAGTACCACAAAAAAAGACCCCGAGCGAAATCGAATCGTTTTTTCTGTGAATTATTTTTTGTAAGCGTCATCACCTTCCAAGGGGTTTCATTTTGGGATGAGATTCGTTTTAATTTAAAAAAAATATTGCGGGGCTGTACACACGTACTGCCCCGCAATATTTTTTTAAATTAAAACGAAGATTGCCCAAAATGGAACCCCTTTATTTTCTTGCTTCGATGATGGCGGTCGCAACATTGTTTGGAACAACGGCGTAGTGCGCGAATTCCATAGTACTTGTTCCGCGACCTTCGGTCATAGAACGAAGATTAGTGACATAACCGAACATTTCGGAAAGCGGTACCAAGGCGGTAACTGCTTTGTTCATTCCTTTGTCGGTCATTGATTCGATTTGTCCACGTTTTGATGAAAGATGTCCGGTGATGTCTCCCATGAACTTTTCAGGAATGACAACCTCGACTTTCATAACAGGCTCTAAGATAACAGCTTTTGCTTTTCTTGCTGCTTCTTGGAAGGCCATAGATGCGGCGACTTTGAAAGCGATTTCGGATGAGTCGACATCATGGTATGAACCGTCATAGAGTTCGATAGAAAGGTCAACAACCGGGAATCCTGCGAGAATACCGCGATCCATTGCCTCACGAAGTCCTTTTTCAACTGCGGGAATAAATTCTTGTGGGATAACACCTCCTTTAATGCTGTTGATGAATTCGAATGTGTTTTCTTTATTTCTCTTGGTATTCTTCGGCAAATCTTCAATAGCAACGGTTTTATCAAGCGGTTTCATACGAATTCGTACATGACCGTACTGACCTTTACCACCGGACTGTTTAATGAATTTACCTTCAGCTTCTGAATTCCCGAGAATGGTTTCGCGATAGGCAACCTGTGGTTTACCGACATTCGCTTCAACGCCGAATTCTCTTTTCATACGCTCAACCATAACGTCCAAGTGAAGTTCTCCCATTCCTTTGATGATTGTTTCCATTGTTTCTGAATCAGATTGAACATGGAAGGTTGGGTCTTCAGCGACGAGACGAGAGAGGGCCATACCCATTTTCTCTTGGTCAGCTTTTGTTTTTGGTTCAATGCGCATAGAGATAACCGGCTCAGGAGCGACGATTCTTTCAAGAATGATTGGATGGTCTTCATCACAAAGTGTGTCGGAAGTCATTGTTTCTTTAAGACCGACTGCTGCGGCAATTTCTCCTGCAAAAACTTTCTTCACGTCTTCGCGGTCATTAGCATGCATTCGGAGAATACGTCCGATTCGTTCTTTTTTTCCCTTGGTAGCATTGTAGAGATAAGAACCTGATTCAATCGTTCCGGAATAAACGCGGAAGAATACGAGTGAACCTACGTAAGGGTCGGAAGCGACTTTGAAAGCGAGAGCAGCAAGAGGAGCTTTGTCGGAAACTTCGCGAGTGATATCTTCTCCTGTGTTCGGGTCAATTCCGTGTGGAGGTGGAATGTCGAGAGGGCTTGGAAGGTAATCGATAACAGCGTCCAAAACAGGCTGGATAGCTTTGTTCTTGAGAGCGGAACCGGCAAAGACCGGAACAATTTTATTCGCGATGGTTGCTTTGCGGAGAACTTTTTTCAATTCATCAACACTCGGAACTTTTCCATCGAGATAGGCATTCATCATGTCTTCATCGTTTTCGACAATTTTCTCAACGAGTTCGTTGTGATATTTTTCAGCGTCAGCTTTCAATTCTTCCGGAATCGGTACTTCAACAACATTGATTCCCTTCTCTCCTTCAAAGACATATCCTTTCATGGTGAGGAGATCTACAATTCCTTTCAACTGATCTTCTTCACCAATCGGAATCTGCATGCGAACAGCATTTTTTGTAAGGCGGTTGATGATACTCTGGAAGGATCGCTCAAAGGAAGCTCCTGTTCTGTCGAGTTTGTTGATGAGACACATACGAGGTACATTGCCATCGTCAGCATAGCGCCAGTTTGTTTCAGATTGAGGTTCAACTCCGGCAACTCCGTCAAATACGACGACAGCACCGTCGAGAACACGCAAAGAACGTTTCACCTCAATGGTAAAGTCGATATGCCCGGGAGTGTCGATAAGATTGAAGCGATGCTTCTTAGTGATATCTCCTTTTGCATAAGTCGGTGTCCAAAAACACGTCGTTGCGGCTGAGGTAATAGTAATACCGCGCTCCTGTTCTTGTTCCATCCAGTCCATGATGGCGGCACCTTCGTGAACCTCACCGATTTTGTGAGTTACACCGGTATAAAAGAGTACGCGCTCGGAAACGGTAGTTTTACCCGCATCGATGTGGGCGATAATACCGATATTTCTTACTTTCTCTAGAGGATAATCACGTTCCATATATGTTAGCTTATCGGTGTTAGCTTTTAGCGGCTCGCTTAAGGCTGACACCTTATTTGTAATGAATAATTAATGGGTTGTATAAAAAAAGCCGTCACGGCTCTAATGAAAGTTATAATAAACTATTTCGCCGAGAATGGCAAACGAAACAGGGTTGACCACCTAAGAAAAGTATGATAAAAATTAAATCGGACCCAAGTGAGTATATTCAACAAAAGAGGAGATTGAAATGACTACAAAAAAAACCTTCGAGAAACTTTTCGAGGAAGCATTAACGAGAGAGTTATCAGACGTAACCAGAATAACCACAGCTATTCTCGCACTTGCTTTAGCTGTTCGTGAAAATACCGAAGCGGTACGCAAACAAAAAACAGAAGAAAAGGAAATACTGAACAGTAAAGGGGAAAATTACGCAACCTGGTGTAAAAATCAACCACAATACGACGATTATAGCTGAAACAAAGCGATACAAGCCACTCCAGAAAGGAGTGGCTTTTTTTATAAACAAAAACCCCCGCGAGCGCGGGGATTCGATAGGTATGGCTGCGGTTTTGAGAAAAAATATCTTTCGCCCCAAAACCGCAGTCAAACTACGGTCTTTGTAAAATGTCCAACTGTTGAGACCTTACCAATATAGCGAGTAAATGTCAAACAGTTTGGCCCGATTATCGGTCGTTTAATCTTCTCAATATTCTCTTTTCATCTCTCATTAGAGAACCAAAAGATTTCCAAAAAGGAACCCTTGCCAAACATAGAGGAGAACCCCCATAAGAGCGAGGAGCAAAAGTCCATAAATAATATGACGCACGTGCTGACGTTTGATTCCAACACCAATCATGAGGAAGAGTGCTAAAGCAATTACTATGGCAATACCGGCATAGGCTTTTTCCAAATAAGTTTTTGGAGAAGCTGTTACTTGTAGAATTACCGGGGTGCCTTTTGAAACTTCAGTTTTTGCTACCGACGAAGTGGATTCAGGAAGCGTTTGATCAACATTTTCTACGGCAATAAAAGTATTTTCTTCTGCTAAAAGTTTAACGGGAGTTTCTGACGTCGCACCTTTCACCTCTGGTTTTTCAACAGGAGTAATTTTTGCAATCGGTTTAGACGAAATATTTTCAATCGGTGTTTTAATCGCAGGCTTTACGATTGCGACAGAAGCAACTTGTCTTGTTGGGCGTCCAAAAACCTGAACGACATAAACTGTATCTTGTCCAAGATAGGTACCACGTGCCATAGCAACGCCGATTTCAGTAAAATAGGAATTTAAAATATTCGCACGATGACCGGGAGAATTCATCCAAGCTTTTTCAAGTTCGGCTGAGTCGGAAAAATATACCGCGAGATTTTCACCGGCAAAAGAATAGGTGTACCCCGCTTGCTTAAACCAATACCATGGAGTTTTTCCTTCAGGAGAATTATGAGCGAAATATCCTTTCGCAGCCATGTCATCCGCTTTCATTTGCGCGACTTTTTCCAAAACAGGGCTCACGGTCAATCCTTGAAGTTTGTTTGCTGTTCGGTCGGAGTTCGTTAAGTCTACGAGAACAGAAGAAACAACCGCACCAAGTTGTGAAGTGTTTTGAACAACTATCGTAGAGAGTGCGGAAGCGAAAATAAAAAGAAAACCGATCAACCCCGCAGATATCAAAACCGCCTGCCCCCGAAAGAAGTGAGGCTTATATTCGTTCCCTTTATGCGGAATAAAATATTTTTTAAGATGGTTCATTTGACATTTTTTAATATATATATTATACCATATTCCGGTAAAAATGTAAATCCACTGTGCATAACTCCCCTGTGCACAAAAATACCCCGCAATAACGGGGTATTTTCTTCCTGTTTATCCTTGTGAAAGGTCAGGCATTGGAATATTGATATCGGATTATCATTATACCTATAATTCGGAAGATATCAAACTTTTTAACTTTTTTGAATTATACCATAAATTGAATAAAAAAGCAACTCTGGTTCAATACTTCCTTTTGTCCGATGTTAAAAGAAGAAATTCCAGATTCTGGACCAAATTCCCTGCTGTTTTCCCAGGATAATCTTTTGGGTGGGTAATTCGGCTAGTGTTTCGGTTTTTTCGGGGATGGCGAGGACTACGGAAGCGGTTTGGTTTTTCGAATGTTGAGGGGTGGAGATAATTAACGCATCAGGGGTAGGTTCTTCGGCTATTGGCTCCGGTGTTGAAATTTCTACGGGATTTATTAAAGGTTCAGGAGAAATTGCGGAAAATATGACAATGGGTTTAACCGTTTTTGAGAAGGTGGTCACAATCACTCCGTCCGGGGTAAGGAGTTGTATCGATTCGCTTGATGAAAAATCAAATATTGTTACCGTGGCAGGAAAAATTAATTTCTTTCCCGCTTTAATTATTGTATCGGATGAAATAACAAATATTCCGCCGGTTGCTGATATTTTCCATCCGCCGATATTTATTTCATTCGTAGAATCGTTCATAAGAGAAACGGCGCCGTCGGTTTCAACGGAAAGAATAATTTTTGGAGCAAAGACTCGGACTTCCGCACGCGAAACAGCTTCATTGCCTCCGGCAGAGGCGTTCAATATAACGACGTAATCGCCCGGATATTTATAAATATGCGTAACTTTTGTTCCGCCTGCCTGTGAGCTGTCACCGAATGACCAAACGGGAGTAACACCATTTGATTTAATTCCCTTCGCATCAATCGCATACGCTTCAAAAGTGACGGGATTGCCTACGGAGACAATCCGATTGCGCCCGGCGGAAATATATAATTCCTGTTTTTGAGAAAAATCCGAAAGAGGAAGCGGGCTCACGTGAGCTGAAGTGTCGAGGGCTGTTGAGTGAGTAACTGTTTCCGTCGAGGGGGTATCAGTCTCTGTCGTTGATGTAATCGGGGTTGAATCAATTAAAGCATTTTCGGCACGAGGAGTTGCTTTCGCAGTAATCCATTCCGAACCGTTCTTTTGCATCGTTTCTTTCGTCGTATTATTTCCTGCCTGCCATTTTGTTGCGAGAGATCTCACTTCATCAGCCTTTGTCCCATCTCCATTTTTCAATGTGATTGTTTCCCCGGTATTGAGTAAAGAAAAAGTTACAGTGGTAAAATCTGAAGCAAAATAGGGTGCCGTATCACTTGTGCTTCGTTTCCTTTCAACAAGAAAGAATCCTTTTGCAGAAATTGTTCCGGAAAGTGCGATGGAAAATTTTTCTTTTGTATCATCAGAGGTATCAGTGCCGACGAGTTTCCACCCTGATAAATCAACGGGCGCATCTCCATCATTATAGAATTCAACCCATTCATGGTCGGAAGATACCAGATCCCCCATCCACGCAATTTCGTTTATTCGAACATTTGCGGAAACAAGAGTCGGGAAAAGGAGAAGAACAACAAAGATTATTTTTTTCATCAACGCAGTATATGCGTTAAATACTAATAATCATACTTCCGCATTCATTAATCTGTGGCACAATAAAAAAACTACTACATTTGGACAAGCATTCCCAGTACTGTATAATAGAGAAGAGTAAATTAATTTATTATTTTTATGGAAGAAAAAAGAAAAAAACTTGAATGGGAAGAATCATATAGCGTGCAGGTGAAGGAAATAGATGACCAACATAAAAAATTGTTTGCCACCATAAACGAGCTTATTGATTCAATTTATGAACAAACGACAAAAGAGCATTTAAACGGAATAATTGATTCTTTGATTATCTATAAGAGATTTCACTTTGCTACGGAGGAGCGGTATTTTAAGGAATTTAATTACAGCGGAGCGCAAGATCATATCAATAAACATAACATGTTTAATGAAAAGTTAGATGCGATTCAGAAAGAATTCGGTGCCGATACGGTTACCTTTGCCTTCAAACTCGTAGATTTCCTTGAGGACTGGCTTATCCAACATCTCATGACGGTAGATCAGCAATATGTCCCCTGTTTCAAAGAACATGGTTTAAAATAAAAAATAAAAACCCCGCAACTTGCGGGGTTTTTTAATTCCGAAACTCACATTCTCTTCTTCGGCAACAAAGCGAAAGGCACTTGACAAGTGATGTAGATTATGCAATAATATAAAGATAAAAAGATGATGTTATCGTATGAAAATATTTAAACCCTATCGCGAATATCTCAACGAAAATTCTAAAAATGGCCCTATGGATAAGGTTCTTTTTGAACTTATTCCGGCTGATGTTGTTCGCGAGATCAAAGCTTTTATCTGCCCGTGAATATCTCAAAGCGCATTTCACTGAAAAAGTTAACTGGGTTCAAATTTCAGACTCGGAAATCACTTCAATTCTTAGTGAAGCAATTGCTGACTACAAGAAAGAAATTGAAAAACTGATTGTTTCCGATCCGGAAGTTTCAGGAAACATTGCCCTTCTTGTTGACTATGTTATTCGCTACGCACTGAAGGAAAAGGCCAGTGACATTCATATCGAACCTCTTCGTACAGAAACACTCATTCGTTTCAGAAAAGACGGAATGCTTCACAACGTCTTTACTTTCCCGCAAAAAATTCATACGGCAGTTATTGCCCGTTTCAAAATTCTTGCCAATGCAAAAATTGACGAATATAGACGACCTCAGGACGGACGTATCGAACCGGCTGATATTCCTGATGTATCTCTTCGTGTTTCTTTTATCCCAACCCTTCATGGAGAAAAAATCGTGCTTCGCGTTCTCGATGATTCAGGTCAAACACTCACTTTGAATGATCTCGGATTTTCGGAGGAACAAGAAAAAACACTTCTTCAGAATATTGAAAAACCTTTCGGAATGATTGTGACTTCCGGTCCGACAGGTTCAGGAAAAACAACCACACTTTATGCTTTACTTCATGCTCTCAAAAATGATAGTATCAACATTTCAACATTGGAAGATCCTGTTGAATATTCCCTTTCCGGAGTCAACCAAATGCAAATAAACCCACGTTTGGATATTTCATTTGCTACCGGTCTTCGCGCTTTTCTACGCCAGGACCCGGATGTCATCATGGTCGGAGAAATCCGTGATGCTGAAACAATGAACATGTCCGCTAACGCCGCAATGACTGGGCACATGGTCCTTACAACGATACATACGAATGATGCCCCTTCCGCTTTTGTACGTTTCCTTGAGATGGGTGTTGATGACTTCGTTCTGACTTCCATTATAAACCTTGTTATCGCTCAAAGATTAGTCCGCAGAGTTTGTGACAAATGTACAGAAAGCGTTCCTCTTGATCCGATAATTTACAGCAAGCTATTGGAAAGAGAAGATATTATCTCCGTATTCAAAGAAAATGGCGTCAAAAAACTTGAAGATCTTTCCACTATGAAATTCTCAAAAGGAAAAGGTTGCGATGTCTGTATGAATACCGGATATAAAGGAAGACTCGGACTCTATGAGCTCCTTCTTCCGACAAAAAATATTCGCGATTTAATTCTTAAACACGCTTCCTCTGAGGAAATTAAGGAATCCGCAAAAAAAGATGGCTATAAAGATATGGTTTCAGACGGTGTAACAAAAGTTCTCGCCGGCCGTACCACAATAGAAGAAGTCCTCCGCGTAACACGCCACGTATAATAGAGTAGATAAAAATAGTATGTTTCCCTACACCTACAAAATAATTAATTCAGAAAATCAAATAATCTCCGGCACAATAAGGTCGGTTTCTAAGATTTTTGCAAAACGCCGCCTTTCAAGCGATGGTTCTTCGGTTATCATGATTATGCTTGATTCAGGTTCTGTTTGGGCAAAAAGTTTTTCCCCTTCTGTTTCGTCATTCAAACCGATTGAGCGTATTATGTTCTTCCGTAACCTTTCCATGATGATGGATGCGGGGCTTCCCCTCGCCGAAGGTCTTGAGGTTCTTCATGAACAAATTAATAAAGCGGGAGTTAGGAATGCCATTGATGCCATGACAAGGGAGATTATGAACGGACAGAGCCTCTCAAAGGCGATGCGTGCCTTTCCTGAGTATTTTACTCCTTATATTGTTGAAATGATTCGTGTCGGTGAATTAACAGGAACACTCACTCAGACTCTCGAGCGTATTGCGGACGATCTTGAAAAGGACAACGAAACTCGTCAAAAAGTTATCGGTGCCATCGCCTATCCTCTCATTGTATTCTCCGTAATGATTTCTATCGCACTTCTTCTTATGCTTTATGTCCTGCCAAAGGTTCAGGACATGTTCAAGGAAGTTGGTGTCGCACTCCCTCCGATTACGGCATTTCTTCTTTCTGTAAGCGCTTTCATGGAAGCACATCCAATCGGAATTTTTGCAACCATAATTTTTTCTATTGCAATTTGTTTCTCCCTTTATGACACAAAAAAAGGGAAATATTTTTTCCATTTCTTAGCTCTCAGAATTCCCATCTTTGGAGAACTCATAAAAGAAGCAAACCTCTCAAGGTTTTTTCGCTCCATGAATTCTCTTATAGGAAGTAGCATTTCAATAGATCAGGCGGTGGAGATTTCCGAAAAAACCCTTACCAATGCAATGTACAAGGAAGCTCTCGAAAAAATTCAACCGATTGTACGTTATGGTGTACCACTCACTGAAGCGTTAAAATCCTTTCCTTTTCTTTTTCCGATGCAAACATGCAAAATTCTCGGAGTCGGAGAAAAAACCGGTAAAGTAGGAGAATCACTGGAACGATTGGTAACGCATTATGACCGAGCGCTTTCACACAAAGCAAAAATGATTACTTCTCTTGTCGAACCTATACTTATGGGTCTTGCAGGACTTATGGTTGGAGTTCTCGCGCTTTCTATCTTCATGCCACTCTACCAAATGGCTAATGTTATCTAAACTCATGAAAAAAAACGTCATTAAAAATTCCGCTCGCGGTTTCACCCTTATTGAATTGCTCGTCGTTATCGGGTTATTTTCTCTGGGTGTTTGGACTGCAGCTGAAGCTTTTGGAAATAGCGAGAAAAAAGCTCTTGATGCTACAAATCAGATAATTTCGCTGAATTTGAAAAACGCGCGCAATTCATCCTCGACTGGTGTTGGGAATATAGATCATCACGTCACAATATATAGTGATGGGATTTCTATTGACGGCAGTTCTCAAAAAATATTATTCCCCAGTTCAATCAGCGTTACAGTAAGTCCTTCGAATGATATACTATTTAAGAGGCCTTCAGGGATTCCCGTTTCTCCTGCAATGATTACGATTACCCACACCTCTTCAGGAAAAACAAAGACCATCACCGTCAATAGTCTCGGGGTTGTATCCTCCCCAAACTAGAAAGAGTTATGAAATTAAAAAAAACTCAAAAATCAGGTTTCGCTATAATTGAAGCGATCCTCGGTATTACTATCGGCGGCATGATTACGCTGTTTTTTTTAAGCACATTAAAACAGGCGGTAAAAATAAACCATTCAAATATAGACGATTGGCAGGCCATTTTATATCTTCATGAGGGAGACGAAATAGCGAGGGATCTGGAAATTTCAAATTGGACGGCGATAAGTACTTGCGCGAATCCCTGCCATCCTTCTGTTTCAGGTAGTGTCTGGACAATACAATCGGGAAAAGAATTTCTTGACCGAAAATTTGAGCGAAGTTTTAAGATTGAACCGGTATTGCGCAATGCAGGAGGAAAAATAACGCTTTCCGGAGGAACGATTGATCCCCTTATGAAAAAAATAACCACCTCTGTGAGCTGGTTAAAAAATAGTGCAACAACGACGGAATCAGTAGAGTTATATATATACAAACCTTAATGAAAAACTTTCCCAAAAATACAACTTCAGGATTTACTCTCATGGAAATGCTTGTCGCGATGGCTCTCGGAGCTTTCGTATTGATAATGCTTATGATGATAATGATCCCGAGTTTTAAAAACATTAGGGATATTCGTGCCACACAAAAATTGCATGCTGATTCGGTTCAGATAATCGATACTCTTTCTTATTATGCCGAAAAAGCTACCCTTTTTACCGTTCCAAATTCTTCAACTCTTGTTATATCACTTCCTGACGGAAGCTTTGCTACCACAACTCTGAACGGAACCGCCATCACTGAAAACGATTTATTAATGATTGATTCCGACACAGAAGTAACATCGCTTCAGTTTAAAAATCTTGCCCGCTCATTCCGTATGAGTTTTACCTTAAAAAATCCCGAAACGGGAAAAACCTTCAGTGCCACAACAACGATAACCAGAAGAAATGGTTCATAATTTAACAATAAATATGTCTCATCCGGAAAAAAACAGAGGTATAATAAGTCTCATTGCCGTATTATCTATCGGCATCTTTTCACTTGCTCTCGCTTTTCTTGCTGCTGATGAATCATTAAGTGAACTTTCAAAAAATCGCAATTCCCTTTTCGCTGAACGCACTTTTTCAACTTCCGAATCAGCAATGAAAGAAGGAATGTATCAATTCAAAACAAGAGGCCAATCAAATCTTTCCACTTTTGCATTTCCGTTAAATGATTCCACGACAACGACGATTTCAATTACCTCGACTGTTTCAACAACAACGATAAAAGGGACGGCAATAAACGGAATCACTTCCCATACAATTGTACGAACGATGCGTGTAATTCCGACTAGTTGGAGTGCTTTTGATTACACGGTTGGTACGGAAGGAAACTATATCTCGAACGGAAACTCAAGTGTTGCAGTAACCAAAATGACTATCCCAAAACTAATCTCAACCGTATGCAGTAATCCTAGTTATGTTGCACCTTTGGGGGTCACAATAATTCGTGGTAATCTTTCTACCGGCACGGGTACGACAAATGACTCAATTTCTATAGTTTGCGGAAACCTGGACATAGGAGGAGGTAGTACTTTAAATGGTCTTACTTACGTAACGGGTACAGTAAAACTTCATGGAAACGTTACTGTTAACGGAATAATTCTCTCCATTGGAAATGTTACCGTGAGCGGAGCGAAGAACATTGTGACAGGAGAACAATCTCCGGTCTGGGATGATTTACTGACCCCCGGTACTTCGCTCGAACCGGGAAACGGAACGTGGTCAAATGAATAATAAAAAACACGAAGAAATTCTTCGTGTTTTTTATTGTTTTGTTTCTCTCTATTGTTAGAAAACTAATTCGAGGGGGGCTGTTCTTGGGATGCTTGGTTCTGGTGTTTCGGCGAGGAGGTGGATTTTTTTACCGGCGTCGATATATATTTTATATCCTGTATTCACTCCGAATCCTGACGCCGGATCAAGCGGTATTTCTGGAAGGTATGTCGAAACGAGGCAATCTAAGCCGACGGAACGAGGGGTGATATAGACATCTGCTGTAATTTCCAAAGGAGTGGAAGGAAGATTCGGGCAGGTTTTTCCATTCCCTATATTTACTCCGCCGAAGCTTCCGCTATTATCAGAAATACGACGACCGATAGCAAGAGAAAGTGCTTTCATGTCGGTAGTTCTTTGTTCATCTTTATTTTTTGAAGAGCTTTGAGAATAATACAGTTGAATAAAAATAATTAACGCCGAAAGAAGGATAAGAGTGATGATAAAACTTCCGGTCACGGCAAAACCACGTGATTTATTTGAAAATGTATTTTTTTTCATAACTCTATTATATTTTCTTACGAAAGAAACGGCAAGGCGGAAATATTTCATGCACTCTTGCTATTATTTTAAAATGTGCTATTATTCTTTTGGAAGAAAATTGTTAAACAACAGCGAAAAAGGAGATTGTTGTGGAAATAATACATGTTGGAAAAATCACAGAAATGAATTGCCTCGGTTTTGGATATCTTGTTGAAGCCGAACCGCTTTATACAAGATTTGTGGAAACTCCTGTCGGAAAAACCTTTGTCTTTGCTATAAATAAGATTGGCTACGACAACATTTGTGATTTAAGTGAAATCAAAAAACTTGGTGTAGACGTTGGCACAATCGTTCGTTTTACTATAGATAATAGAAATCGAGTAACTCGCGTTTACCCTCTTGTTTTTAGAAAATAGAGTTTTATGAAAAATCGCCACGATTTAATCGTGGCGATTCTTTTTTTATGTATTTTTTCGCAGAAGTGATTTCTTGATAAACTCCACAAATAACGGGTGCGGGGCAAGTGGGCGACTCTGGAGTTCCGGATGGAATTGCGTTGCTAAGAAGAACGGGTGAACTTTTTCGGGAAGTTCGGCGATTTCCATAAGAACTCCGTCAGGAGAAGCACCGGAAAATACTAAACCGCCTTTTTTGATTTGTTCTATATATAAGGGGTTCACTTCGTAACGATGGCGATGTCTTTCTGAAATATGCTCCTGATCTCCGTAAGCTTTTCTCGCAAGTGTCCCCTTTTCAAGAAGCGCCGTATAAGAACCGAGTCGCATGGAACCGCCGTAATTCTCTTCTTTCATTTTCTTCTTCTGATCGGGCATTATATCAATAACAAGATTTTTTGAATTCGGATCAATCTCTGCAGTATTGGCATCTTTCAGACCGAGGACATTTCGGGCAAATTCAATGACGGCTAATTGCATTCCATAACAAAGACCAAAATACGGGATTTTATGTTCGCGTACATATCGGATGACCGCAAGCTTCCCTTCTATTCCGCGAGAGCCAAACCCTCCGGGAACCAAAACCCCGTCATAATTTAGTAAAGTCTTGAGATTTTTTTTACCGGCTTCACCTTCAAATTCTTCAGCAGAGAGCCAAGTTAGTTTCGGTTTTGCTCCCTGCGAATAAGAGGCGTGTTTTATCGCTTCGATAACGGAAATATAGGAATCGGAAAGGACAAAATCACCCGAGCTGAAATATTTTCCCACCACGGCAACGTTTACCTCTTTCGTTGCCGTCTTCGTTTTATTAACGAATTTCTTCCACTCCGAAAGGTCAGAGGCTTTTTTCGGTGCAAGTTTCAAACATTTCAGGAGAATGTCGGAAAGTTTATCTTTTTCAAAATTAATCGGCACATCATAAATACTTTCTATGTCGGGAGCGGAAATAACATTCTTCGTGCGAACACTACAGAAAAGTGCAATTTTTTCTTTGCGTACAAGGTCTAAAGGTTTACTGGAACGAGCGATAATAACATCAGGTTGAACACCATTTGAGTTGAGCGCGCGAACAGCATGTTGTGTCGGCTTTGTTTTCATCTCTCCAAGAATTGACGGTAGAGGTAAATAAGAAACCATCACGGTTGTAACATCGTCCGGTTTTTGCAATTCCATCATACGAACAGCCTCTATAAAAAGCACGTTCTCGTATTCCCCGACGGTTCCTCCAATTTCGATAATAGTGACATCCGCATCTTCTTTTTCTGCCGCTTTTTCAATTCGAGAAATAACTTCAAGCGGTATGTGCGGAACAACCTGAACGCATTTTCCTTTGTATTTTAGATTTCTTTCTTTTTCAATAACGGAAAGATAGACACGTCCGGTCGTCATGTAGTTATCGGAAGAAAGCGAGACGTTAAGAAAGCGCTCGTAATTACCCATGTCTTGATCGGTTTCAAAGCCGTCCTTGAGAACAAAGACTTCTCCGTGCTCGGTCGGATTCATCGTTCCCGCGTCAATATTCACGTACGGGTCAATTTTAACGGAGGTTACTTTAAAACCTCTCGCCTGCATAATAACCCCGATAGACGAAGCGGTGATTCCTTTACCCACCCCGGACATAACTCCTCCAACCACAAAAATGAATTTTCTTCTGCGATTGGCTTTTGATTTTTTTGTTGCCATAAGGAAAAAGTATTAATGCCTCTATTATACTCTAATCAAGGAATCAAGCCAAAAATTGAAGGAGGAACAAAACCACACATCACTATGGCGTATTTTGTCAATTTATGGTACTGTTTTGAAATGCAATATAATCGGATTTTTGATCTTATCGTCATCGGAGGCGGACCTTCCGGAATGATGTGTGCAGGGCGGGCGGCTGAAAAAGGCGCGCGCGTTCTTCTGATAGAAAAAAATAAAGAGCTCGGAAAGAAACTTTCTATGACCGGAGGCGGACGATGCAATATTACCAACGCGGAATTTGATACCCGTGCTTTTTTGGCGAACTTCCCCGAATCAAAAGAATTTCTATTTTCACCTTTTTCTAAATTCTCCGTGCAGGACACCTTTAATTTCTTTGAAAAAAAAGGCCTTCCTTTAGTCGTCGAGGGAAGAAAACGCGCTTTTCCAAAAACTCAGAATGCGAACGACGTTGTTGCGGTAATGGCGAACTTCATTAAGAAAAATAATGTTGAAATTAAAACGGGAGTAAAAGTAACCGCAATGACGAAAGAAAGTGACGGAAATTTTTTGATTGAAACTAAATCAGGCGAAAATTTTCACGGGAAAAAAGTGGCGCTGGCCTCAGGTATTGGAGGCGAAGGAATTTCTATGCTTGAAGAACTCGGCCACACCGTAAAGGAACCAAATCCGAACCTCGTCCCACTCACGACCGACGCGGAATGGGTTCACGCTCTTTCCGGAATTTCTCTTTCCTTCATGACTATCCGTTTCAGACAGGGTGGAAAAAATAGACTCAAAAAAACCGGAAAAATTCTATTCACTCATTTCGGAGTTTCGGGACCGCTCATTTTGAACTCATCATTTGAGGTAAAAAAACTTCTTGATGTTGGGCACGTCATCGCAAGCATTGATATGTTTCCGGATACAGAAGAGAATGAGCTCGACCGCAGAGTGTGGAGACTTTTTGAGTTGAATAAAAACAAGATACTGAAAAACATTCTTCCTGAAATGATGGATAAAGCGATTGCCGAACAGATTCTCAATCTTCCGGATATTAACATTGCAGAGAAACCTGCGAACGCCGTGACTAAAGAAGAACGCAAAGCACTCGTTAAAAAAATGAAGGATCTTACTTTCCCGATTACCGGAACGCTCGGTTTTGAAAAAGCTCTTATCGCTGACGGTGGTGTCGCTCTCACCGAAGTAAACTTCACAAACATGACCTCAAAAATTCACCCAAATCTCTACCTTCTCGGTGATGTACTAGATATCAATCGACCTTCCGGAGGTTTCTCTCTTCAGCTCTGCTGGACAACCGGATGGGTAGCAGGAACTGACGCAGGTAACCTGAAATAAAAACGGAACGCATGCGTATTAGAGAGTAAAGGTATCGTATTTATTTATGGAAAATCTCTGTCTTGATAAAACCGATGAGGAATTGGTCGCACTTGTTCTCGAAGATCAGGAGTATTTTGGCTGCCTCATGGGAAGATACAGTGCCCCGCTTTCTCGATATATCGTGCGCATTATTCCTTCTTTTCGTGATTCAACGGAAGATGTTCTCCAGGAAGTTTTCATAAAAATTTATCTTAATCTCCGTGGGTTCGACCCTTCTTTGAAATTTTCTTCCTGGGCTTATCGTATTACACATAATCACGCGATAAGTCTGTTGAGAAAAGAATCTTCCCGTCCTCATACCGTTTCTGTCGACAATGATGAATATGATTTCTTTGAGCGCTATAAAGCGGACGACCAAATAAGCAGTAAGGAGATGCGCTACGCAAAAGAGGAAGTCTCTTATGTTCTTGGGGAAATGGATCCAAAGTACCGCGAAGTGTTAATTTTGAGATATTTGGAAGAAATGGATTATGATGAAATCGGGGACATTTTGAAGAAACCGGTCGGAACAGTGGGGACACTCATTTCAAGAGCGAAGACAATATTTAAAGAAGAATATACCAAAAGATATGGAACAGAAAAATAAAGACAATTGCATAAATTGCGTAATGTCTCGTATTAAAGACGAGAAGATTAAGCCAAAATCAAAATGGACATTCTTGTTCCATGATTATTCGGTGATTGCAATTTCTCTTTCCTCACTCCTTATCGGAACGATCTCATTTAGTATTTTCTTAAACACCTTCCTTACCAACGATTGGGATATTTATCAACAAGCGGGCCAAGGCTTTTGGGAACACGCGATAAAAACTTTTCCTTTCCTCTGGTTTATCTTTCTCATCCTTTTCGCTTTCTCTTTCTACTACACATTCTCATCAACGGAAAAAGGATATCATTATGAACAATCAGTCATTATTTCACTTTCTGTTATTATCAGTCTTCTTTTTGGAACAATGATGTATCTCTCGGGAATTGGAGAAAAAGTAGATGACTATTTTATTCAAACAATTCCCCATTATCATTACGTCACAGGTAATCACACCTGCCTTTGGGAAAATCCAAAAGGAGGTCTTCTTGCGGGAATGATTGTCTCCACGGGAACAGAACCGATAACTGTTGTTGATTTCCAAGGAAATACATGGAATACAATAGGGTCTCCGATAATTCAGGAGGGTGTGAAAAATATTCCGGGTCAACGAATAAAAATGATTGGAATAACCCGCGGAAATTTCGTTTTTGATATAAAAGAAATAAGAAAATGGGTCGGTGAAGTTGAACCGAATCCCTGCCAATAAAAAAGGAAGAAACTCACCGGCTACACGGTGAGTTTTTTTGATCTGTTTGAAATTGAATAAACAATGGCGTAAAGAATATAAATAAATACGAGAATCCCTACCGAGAATTGTGGAATTGAAATGAAGGAAAGAGGTAATCCTGAGAAGAAAGATGAAACAAAAAACACAAAGGAAAGAATGAGAAACACGGGAAAACCAAAAAAGATTCCGAAGGGCGTGATGAAACCGAGAAGCAAAGCGAGGGCTCCGAAAAACATAGCGAGGGGAATTAAAGGAAGTACGATAAGATTTACAGGAAGCGCAACGAGAGACAACATTCCAGTTTCATATAACAAAAGAGGAAGGACGAAAATCTGTGTTGAGAGAGTTGAAGAGAGTGTTTCTCTCATACCAAATTTTTCAGTCACAAAAGAAAGACGTCGCGAGAGTTCCGGGCCTACACCAAGTAATCCAAGAGTTGCCATAAAGGAAAGTTGAAAAGAAGGGTCGTAAAGGAGAGAAAGCGGATTCCATAAAACCATAAAAAATGCAGCGACAAAAAGGAGGTGCAACGCATCGGAAGTTCTCCCCGTCGCGCGTGCAAAGATAGCAAGGAGTGCCATAAAAGTTGCGCGCAAAGTGGAAGCGCCAAGTCCCGTCATTATCGAAAAAAGAATTACTCCGATTCCACCACCGAGAGAAGCGGCCATCTTTGAAAGAGGAAATAGTAAAAAGAAACGCGTGAAAAAATCAGCAACGATCGTGATGTTGTAACCGGAAAGAACAACAATATGAATGATTCCGGCAACGCGAAACATTTGTAAAACATCAGCCCCAAGAGCACGCTTGGATCCAAACAAAAGTCCGTCCAATAATCCGGCATGAGGTTCGGGTAAAATTTGTGAAACT
Organism: uncultured bacterium; assembly: GCA_903824855.1. Taxonomy (GTDB): domain Bacteria; phylum Patescibacteriota; class Minisyncoccia; order Phycocordibacterales; family CAIJYI01; genus CAIJYI01. The sequence goes on from CAIJYI010000037.1 coordinate 28,282, forward strand.
TTATCCATCATTATATTTTTGAAAGAATAAAGAATGGCATTGAGACGATTTCCTTGTCCGGACAAAATAACCTGTGTTTGAGGAAAAGGTATCTCGTATAAAATTCCTTCTCTTTTTAAATAGGAAACATAATCAAAAGAACGCCCGTCAGGATTTTGAAAATTTTCCGGCAAGGCAAGATTTCCGGAAACTCTTACCCTATCGCCATATGTAAATTCAGGATACTTCCTTGCCACCAGCAATATTGGTTCTGCTTTTACTAAATCTTTTTTTACTCCGAGCATTTCGGTCTTGTCGACGCTAACAACAAGGAATGTGGAATTTTCTCTTATGTCGGGCTCTTTAGTGATTACCCCCTCAACAACAACTTTCCTTCCGACAAATTGTTCCAAGAATGAGTTTGACCGTGAAGGAATAAAACCCGCACGGAAATAGCCGAGAGCAAAAAAGAGGAGTGTTGCGGAAAATAATATTTTCTTTACGGAACGTTCTTTTGAAAAATAAGTCGGGAGAAAAATAATGAGTGAAACGAGAATCACAAAAAAAGTGAATGAATTCCCGATGTCAAAAATAAAGCGGAGAGCAATTCCGCCAAGAAAACCGAAGATACAAAAACGAACGAAACGAGCCATGAGTCCGTATTGTATGTAAAAAAGAATGACGTGGCAAATTATGAATTTTATGGCAAAAAGCGCTTTTTTTCTTTTTTTCTCTTTTTGTGTATAATGGCGATACAATGATTAGGAGAAACGTCATTTTTACCGTAATTTTCATCCTCTCTGCCGGCATCGGCTTTTTCGTCAATCTATCACAGACGAATTCTCTTCACTTGGTTTTTTTCAAAAAAATAGACAATGCAACCCTCGTGAAACAAGTCATAATACCAATACCGGTCAAGGTTCCAATCGTCATTTACCACAGTGTCAGACCATACACGAAAGGAGAATCAAAAGAACAAGATCTTTTTGATATTACTCCGGAGCTTCTTGCAGAGCAATTGTCATACCTAAAATTACAGGGTTTCACAACTATTTCTTTTGAGATGCTTGCGGATTATTTTGATACAGGAAAACCACTTCCGGTGAAACCGATTATTTTGTCTTTTGATGATGCTTGGGAAAATCAATACACTTACGCATTTCCATTACTGGTGAAACAAAAAATGACGGGAACTTTTTTTGTCTTTACCAACTCTCTCAATAGAGGAACCCATTTGAGATGGGACGATGTTCGGACAATGAGAAAAGCCGGAATGGAGATTGGTTCACATACCAAATTTCATCCGTTCTTGGACGACATAAAATCACCGACCTTGTTGGCAAATGAAATTGAAGGGAGCAAAATTATTCTTGAAGAAAGTGTCGGTACGACGACTGCGTTTGCCTATCCATTCGGAGAGCACGGAACGACGACCGTCAACGAAGTGAAACATGCCGGCTATCGAGTAGCGAGAGCGATCAGAGGAGGCAACGTCCAGAGTATTGAAGACCGCTACACACTTCGTGGATTTCTGGTGAGCGACAGTCTGGCTGAATTCAAAAGAATGATAAATAAATAAATTAAAAAATCACAAACATTTGTTTGTGATTTTTTTTTAAAATATTTTACAAACCCCACTCTTTTTTAATCTTTCCCTCATCCTCCTTGGACAATGCTTTTTTGAATTTTGTCGCTTTCTTTCCTTTCACCCTTGCTTCACACTCCGCCCATGTTTGATGTGTCATAACTTTTCCATCGACTAAACTGAGATAAGAAAATGCTTTTGCTTTCGAATGTGCCTTGCTCGCGCTTCGATCCTTTTTCTGTTCGACGTCGTGAGAGACATCAAGAATATTTTGTATCGAATATTTTTCAAAATCTCCCTCATATAATTTTTCAGGCTTTCCTTTAGAAAACGAAACGGCAATTTCATCAGCGCGGTTGTTCCCCGCAATACCGATATGACCACCGACATATTTCCATTCAATTTTTTTTCCGGCAACGAGAGAGGATAGTTCTTCCCAAAGATCGCGATTAATGACTTCAGTTTTTGTTGAGGTTATCCAATTATTTTTTCTCCATCCCCACACCCATTTGGTGATGCCGTTAATGACGTAACTTGAATCGGTGTGAAGCAAAATTACCTTCTCAGTTTTTGCGATATATGAAAGTGCTCCGATTGTTGCAGAAAGTTCCATCCGATTATTCGTTGTAGGATTCTCTCCACCTCCGAGTTCTTTTATGACGTGATCATCAAAAATAATAATGGCTCCCCATCCTCCGGGTCCGGGATTGCCGAGTGATGACCCGTCCGTAAAAACATGAATGTGTTTTTTGTTTTCCATACGTCTTATGCTAACAAATTTATGACAAAATGAGAAATAAAATAGGCGACAACAAGTGCCGCCCATTACGTTATCGAAATCTCCAAATATATGCGGCAAGCGCAAGTATCGCTAATAGATTAAGCGACATCCCAAAATGGTGTATTCCAAAAAACAAAGGAATCAGACATATCACGTTTAAGAGTAAAAGAAACCAAATCATATTTTTTTCCCACGTGCTCATTTTTTTCTCCTCGGAAGAATTGTAAAAAATAACTTATCCCTCATTAAGGGTATCGTTTTTTTAAGAGATGTCAATTATTCGCAAACGCAGTTCGGGGTAGTTTCTAAACATGGATTTTTCTAGCGTGGCAAAAAGATTCACTTTCTCTCCCCTGCCGAGAAGAACTTTCGGGAAATTTTTTTCGGAGACAAAGAAACCGATGGCGGGGATTTTTTGTCCGTTTGAATTTCGGAATTCCAGTTCGAGATGTTCCATCGCTTTGCCGAATTTTTTCACGTTTACAATTTCTACACTTTTAAAGAGAAAAACTGGTTTCGGGTTCCCTATTCCGAATGGAGCAAAAGCTTCTACTTCTTTCCATGTATCCCACGTCATGTCGTCCATCGAAAGCTCTCCTTCAACATCCACCGTTTCCGTTTTGATTATTTTGTCCATCGCGCGGTACACATCGGAAAGTTCCTTCTCCAATAAATGTATTCCCTCTGATGAAACAGTAAATCCTCCCGCTTCGGCGTGTCCGCCAAATTGCAAAAATACTCCCTCCTTGGCGTTGCTCATAAGTTCCACCAGTGATACCGTTCCGTCCGAACGACACGACCCTTTTATCTTTCCGTCGGTATCCCTTCCCCACACAAACACCGGTCGTTTAAATTCTTCAACGAGGTTGTTGGCAGCAAGCCCAAGAATTCCCGGTTCCCATTCTGGATGTCCGATGACGATAACTTCAAAAAGTTCACGCGCGAGTAATCGTCCTTTCGCGTCTTTTATCATGCTCGCCGTCAATCCTTTTCTTTGATCATTCAAATGATTGAGCCAATTCGCCAATTCTTCGGCGCGAGCATCATCATCAGTAGAGAGCAATTCGAAAGCGCGGAGTGGATGATCCATTCGACTCGCTGCATTTATACGCGGAGCAATCATAAAACCGATATCGTCTTCCGTAAGATGTTCCCTGTTTACTTTTATTTTTTGCAAAAGCAGGTTGAGCCCTTTGCGTCGACTTTTTCGCAAAACCTTCAATCCATAGTGTGCAAAAAGCCGATTTTCATTTAGAAGAGGAACCATGTCGGCGATAGTGGAAAGCCCAGCCATATCTAAAAGCCACTTTTCCCAACCTTCCTGAATTTGTGCGAATTGCCCGCGTTTAATGAGTGCCTGCACAAGTTTGAAGGCGACACCGGCACCGCAAAGCATCGGGTCAGGATAGGCGTCTTCTTTTTGTTTGGAATCAAGAATAGTATAAGCCTCGGGTGTTTTGCCGTCTTGAGCGAGGTGGTGGTCGGTAATAATGACATCGATACCGAGTTTTTTCGCATGATCAACCGGTTCCACATCGGTAATCCCCAAATCTGCGGTAATAATGAGAGAAAAACCTTCCTCTGCAAATTTTTCTACGGCCAAAATATTTAATCCATATCCTTCTTCGTGTCGATGAGGAATGTAGTTCTTAAAATTCGTATATTCTATCTTTTTAAAGAAATCATGAAGGATTACTCCGGCAGGAATACCGTCGCAGTCATAATCGGTATATAAAACAATCTTTTCGTCATTTTTTATCGCAGAGAGTATTCTTTCAACCGCTTTTTCCATATTCAAAATGAGAAACGGGTCATAACTATCTCTCTGCCAATCCGGATGCAAAAATTGTTCAGCCAAGGCAAATGACGTGATTCCACGACTTGCGAGCATTTTTTGTGTCAGAGGAGCATATCTTTCTAAACTCTCCTCGGTCGAACCCTTTTCTTCGATTTTTGTATCATTCTTTTTCATGGGATTATATTGTATCACATATCAATAAAAATCATTCCTTGAATTGCTCGGACGTAGTGTTATAATATGTATATTATTCATGATAAATTATTTATATGGGATTATTTTCAACACCACCAAAAAGAATCACCCAGAGAGAATATGAGGGTACTTTTTTTAAGCCCGGCTTTCTCGGCTCTGTCCACGGGAATGGTTCCATGGAAAAAATACCGGATAGACATCTTCCCGTATTAAAAGCGATAATGGACAATGCAATAAACGACGTCGATCATTACCGCGGAGGTAATTTTAAAGGGATTACCGCTGAAAAGATTCCGGGGATTCGAAAGGAAATGGAGGAAACAGGTCAGTTTAACTCGAAACAGATTGATCATGTTGAGAGTGAGTTAAAAAAGAGGCTGTAATTTTTATGGATGACTGTATTTTTTGTAAAATAATTAAAGGCGATATCCCCTGCACAAAAGTCTGGGAGGATTCGGAAACGTTCGCCTTTTTAAGCACTAATCCGAATAACCACGGGCATACTCTCGTCGTTCCCAAAAAACATTTTCGAAATATCTTTGATATGGATGAGCATTCCGTCACTTCCCTCGCACTCGCCACGCAAAAGATAGCACGCGGTGTTTATAAAGGAGTAAAAGCCGAGGGGGTAAATATTATTATGAATAATGAGGCACCAGCCGGACAAGCGGTATTTCATGCTCATATCCATATTATTCCAAGATTCACAAACGACGGACTACATAGCTGGAATAAAAGCACTCCTTATCAAGAAGACGAAAAAGAACAAATTGCCGAACAAATATTCAACAACGTCGCTTAAAGAATAAATGTTAAAAAAAAGGGAGTCGAAATAACATCAGAAAATTCACAATAATCACAATAAAAAAACAGCCGTTATGTACGGCTGTTTTTGTATTAATCGTGTTTACCTTTCTTTTTGAGCATCTTTTCTTCCTCAGTCAGTATTTTCTTCCACATTTCCGCATCATCAGCAAGCAGAGCGATCTTTTTTGTATGATAATTGTCGCTTACTTTTTTAATCCATGACTGGTCTTCTGTAAAAAGGTCAAAGGCTGCATTTATTTCTTCTTCTGATGCTTCAGCGAAGAGCCACGCCAAATCTTCCTTCTCTGAAAAAGATATTTCTGACGCGAATATTAATTTTTTTAATTCCGGGAAAGTTTTGTTTTCCATATATTTTCGGTCCAATGACCGATAAAACTGCGATTACCCGGCGTTTTCCATAAGTCGGCGAGTAACGAGTTCGAACACCACTGCAGCATCTTTATTTTCCGCACCAACAAACAAGGCTCTTTCTTCTCGTGCAAAATCGTATCCTTCAAACGTTTCAAACGAATTGTTCGGTGGCATGTGTCTTTTTAATTTAAATTATTAAATCCTAACTCAAATAAATCTTATGTCTTTATGATAAACCTTTTTAATATTTCATGCAACGAAAAAGAAGATTTCACCACACTGTAAATTTGACAATTTATTTTTTTTGAAATTTTTACTCTTCTCTTTTTGGATTTTCCAACTCATCAGCATATTCCTTCATTTTTATATCACTAAAATGCCTACCAAATGAATCTCGAATTTCTTGAATATCATTAACGTTTAAGATTCCCATTTTCTGAATCGCCTCAATCTCTTTTTGCAGTTCCTGATCGACTTCTCCATAATCAAATCTGTGAAGTTTTTCGGCTAATGACCAAGAGAGTTTTTCAATATATGTTTTTTTGAGTTTTTCATCGGAAAAACCGGTATCTTCCTTAGCACAGAATTCTAACGTTCTCATAATAATCTCATCTTTGGAAATAAAATCAGCTTTATTTTTTGGGATTTCGGATATGGCCTGATTCAGTTCTTTAACAAATTGTCCGTCATTCAGACTTCCGCCTTTTCTCAATATTTCGGCTAATAGCGTTATTTTTTGACCTAAAAATCCTTCCCAATATTTATTCGGATTGTTTTTTGCCTGTTCTTCCGTAGGAGTGAGGGGGTTCCAGTTTTCCATAAATAATTTTATTAAACCTTTTCTGCTAATATTCCTTTTTTACGTTACATATCTTTTCAACATACGAATCAGCGTTTGAAACAGCCTCTTTTCTTAGGTTTCCCAATTCTTCAAGTAGTTTTTCTTTTTCTGTTCCAACAAGGTTTTCTGCTCTTTTTTCTAATAAATCAACCTCTCGGAGGAATTCCTCCAATTCTTCATTGATTTCCTCAAGAGATTCATCAACCTGTTTTTCAAATAACTCCTCTTTCTCAATATTTTCGTTATGTGATATTTTTTCAGGCATTGTTTTCAGTATTAGCTAATACAAAAGCCAACTTTGCGGATATTTCACGCAAACGTTGCATGTCGCGTTCATAACCAGCCTGCAAATTTCGAACAATATTTACTTTAGCTTGTTGATCGTTGTCCATAAAAGTACAAAGCTTTATTTTTTCTTTTTTATAATGGCCTCAATTGCCGGTAATGTTCCCTTGGAGAGAAAATCAAGCATTGCTCCGCCTCCAGTGGAAATAAAAATGTTTTTCTTATTTGATTTTACTTTTTCAATAGCTGCAACGGTATCCCCTCCTCCAACTACGGCGTTAGCGGTTGTTTGCGAAAGTGCTTTTGCTACAGAAAGCGTGGCTCCGTCATATCCGCCTTCATAATAACCGAGCGGACCATTCCAGAGAATAAATTTTGCTTTCTTGATTAATCCCTCCAGCAACAAGACGGTCTCCGGTCCATCATCCAGAATTTTTTCCGTTTTTTCTACTGCCTCCTGAGAACGAACTATTCTTCCACTCGGGCCCTCAACAATAACATCGAGAGGTAAGATGAGTTTTTTATTCTTCAAAAGAGGTTTCATTTTATTCGTCTCAACATCACAAACAGAGGCACCGATTTCGCAACCTTGAAGTTTAAAAAAAGTATTAGCAAGGGCTCCCCCAACAAAAACAGTGTCCGCCACGTCTAGATATTTTTTAATTAACGGCAATTTTGTCTCAAATTTGGCTCCACCTAAAATAAGAAGGTACGGATGACTTTTTTTGAAAGCGATGGATATATTTTCCACTTCATCAACGAATAATGGCCCAAAATATGCGGGCAGTAATTTCGGTAAAGCAAAAACTGAGGCATCTTTTCTGTGAGAAACAGCAAAAGCTTCGTTTACAAAAATATCACCAAAGGAAGCCAAAGATTTTGCGAATGCTTTATCTCCGGATTTTTCACCGTCCCATTTTCGAAGATTTTCAACAAGGGCAACTTCTCCATCTTTTAGTGAAGAAAGGGTTGTTTTTCCTTCTTCAGACATAAAATCTTGCACAAATACATGTTTGATCTTTTCCCCAAGTTTTTGAGAAGCCGACAGAAGAGTATCGGTTTTTTCTCTTCCGATGTGACTTAAAATAATTATTCTGGCTCCGGACTTTTTTAAAAATTCAAGCGTAGGAATAACTTTTCTGATGCGGAAATCATCGACGACGACGTCGTCCTTTATCGGTACATTGAAATCAACACGCAATAAAATTCTTTTTCCCTTTAATTTCTTCAATTTTGTGATGTTTGGTAATTTCATATGGTTAGCTTATAGCTTATAAGTTTTCTGCTATTTTAACTATTTCAATAAATTTTTTCGGATTAAGGCTTGCTCTGCCAACTAATAAGCCGGCTACTCCGCCTTCTTTCATGAAACCTTCAGAATTTTTTTCATCTACTGAACCACCATAAAGAATTTTCAAAGAATGTGCTGTTTCCTGGTCGTATATTCCGGAAAGAACTTTCCGTATAAAAATAACAATTTCGAGCAATCCGGCAGGATCAATCCTTCCTGTCGCTTTTTCTCCAATCGCCCAAACAGGTTCATAGGCAATAACGAGTTTAGAAAGCAATCCTTTAGGAATATTAAGGAGGGAATTTTCAATTTGTAGCCTTAGCATTTCAAGATAGGTACATTCTTCGTCCCTCTCTTTCTCTCCAACACATAAAATAACGGATAATTTTGCATTGAGAGCTGATTCCACCTTTTTTGAAATCATAAAGTCTGTCTCCCCCATTTCTCTTCTTTCGGAATGTCCGAGAATGACATATTTTACTTTAAATTGGGCGAGCATTCCTATGGAAATTTCACCGGTAAATGCACCTTCTTTTGAAGCACTCACATTCTGTACTCCAAGAATTGTAGCCGCTGATAATTTCTTTGATAGCTCCGGAATAAAAATAACGGGCGGACACATGGCCACGTCGGTATTTTTAAATGTAACGATACCCTTTTTTATACCGTCAAAAATCTTCCCCGCCACCGCTCCTGTTTGCGGATTCATCTTCCAGTTGCCGACGATGAGTTTTTTTTGTTTCATTATTGTGTATTTGCTTTATTTCACCTCAGCGTATCCTTGTTGAGATTTTTCGATTTGCTCTTGATGTTCTATATCTCCGTAGAAATCCAATCCATGCTTTTTCATTCTTTTATATTCAGGCGTTTCTTTCAGATTAAACTCAATTTCTCCCTTTTCTCTTCGCACACTATTTTCCGCATCAACTGCCTTAATTTTTTCAATCATTTGAGGAAATTCAACCAGATTGAGCTTGATAATTTCTTTCGAATCTGCGGTGTTTTCATATTTTTCCGCAAGTTCTTTTATTGCAGTAAGTGCGTTTAGAACGGTTTCGCTTTTTTCACCATTTCCGGCGGAGTTTTGTCCCTCCATTTTTGTTGCTTCCATATGATTAATATTATTGAATAATTCTTTTTTCTAACATTCTCCCTACAATTATATCCCACTGCAAATAAAGAGCAACCTGGCAATTATGGACATAAACTGCTCGGGTAAAGATTTGCGGAATAATCATCAGCGGTGCCATATATACCATCCGGACCAACGGTTCGTATTGTGTCGGGACGGCAATCCGCAGAACCTGACTCTTTCTCGTTTTCATCCAGTCCGTAGGGACTGCCCCAAGGATCGCGAGTCATTTGAGTAAGATTTGTTACTGCGCCGTTTGTAGAATTTTGAATAGTAGTAAGTACATTTAACCACTGTACATAACATGAATCGGAGGTAACAATGTTTCTAATATCACGACCTCGGCAGGAACAGTCACTGCAATTACTCCCCGTGATATTTTGTAAACGGCCTTTTTCCTGTTGTGCCAAAACCGCTGAATTTATAAATTGAGTCATTTCAGCTTGAGCCCTCGCATATTTCGCCTTTTCCCTTGCTTTTGCCACTGACGACATAACGATTGAGGAGAGGAGGCTAATTATTGAGACAACGACAAGAAGTTCAATGAGTGTGAACCCTTTTTTTTGTTTTTTATTTTTAAATATATGTTTTATATTCATTTCAATTTGATTATATCACAAACGAATGTTGCTCAAAAAAAAGACGAGAAATTCTCGTCTTTTTTTTATTATCGAGTGTTTTTTGAAACACAATAGATCCATTATTACTGATCTTGTGTCCACTGAACGAATTTGTACGTATCTTCTGTGTACGGCGTCATCGGTGGTGGATCATTAAAGAGGGTTGAATCGTAATTATCAATACGCGTATTATACCCATTAACATTTCCCCATTTTGTTCCTACGCGCCCGTTAGAAACAACCGTGCCGTAGATATTCATCTGGTTCTGAAAAGCACAACCACTATATTTACTCGCGAGGCCGCAACTTGTATCATAATAATCTCTTCCGAAATAACCAAGCTGTGCGATAAAAATTCCGTCGGCACTGAGATTGTCAGGGGAATCAGGTGGCACTTTTACTGAGTTTTCAGCGAGAGCTGTTAAACCATCGGCCGTACCATCTGATGGAGTATAATTTATACTATTCCGAATATAAATATTTGGATTTTCTGAGGAAGTACTACTTGCAGCAATAACAGAAATCTTTCCATTAAGATTGCCTTCCAACCAAACATTATCATCAAAATATAATAATTTACAGCTTGTTGGAGGAGCAAAAGTTCCAATGAGGCTTTGTGCGGTTCCACTTGGCGTATAAGGACAAATTCCATTTGAACCGGAATTGGAAATTACACTGTTTTCGCTTACTTTATGAGCGCAATCAGCGATTCCGTAAGACACAGGAACCCCGGGAACACTCTCAGTGGAAAGCACTTTATATAATGTAAAAGTTCCTTCCGGGTTGAATATTAAATGATAACCTAACGTCATCGCAGAACCGGGATTTGTTCTTGGAAAATAGCATCCGAGCCCTTGTCCTGCGTTGCACACACCCGGAGTAGTAGAGGCAACATTTTTCCGATAAATATCTGTCAGGTTTTGCGAAATAATAGTAAAATCAATCTGAGGAACTGGAGACTTCCATAAATTAGACCCGGCACCAGTACCGCCAGAATCATGAGTTACACCTGGGGCACTTGATTGGACGGGGGAACAATAACTAGAGCTACAATTCCAGGTAGTCTGAGCAGAGGTGACAGAAGAATAATTCGTTCCTTCAAAATCAATACCGCCATTTGAATGATACGGGCCATAGATGATACGATCGTTACCCACGAGAACATTTGAATTAAGAATATAACTAAAATTAGAAACAGACGGGCGCATGTAGCGTCCCGTAATTGTTTTTTTTATTTCCGGATGAGCATTCGTCCAAGCAGTAGAAACAACGTCTACTGACATAAGTGACCCACATTGATAATTTCCAGAAATTGCTAAGGAATATTTGCCTATGGCACTTCCTTCAGGATCAAGAAAATCATGCACATACGGGCCGGTGTGGCCTGTGCCATCTTGGATATCATTAGGATAATGTCCTAGCCGCCATCGATAATACTCAAGACCGGCTTCCGAGATAGTTAACGCTTTAGATCCTTCCTCTTTAGAAACTTCTACCTTTTTTTGCATAAGAGAAACATCAACAAGCCCAATGAGCACAAAAACAAAAACAGCGATAAAAACTAAAGCTGTTATTGAAAGAACGCCGGAATGAAAAGAACGCTGTAATAATTTTATTTTTTGCATAATTATGATAATAGTATACTACGAATTCGGCTTACCCTAAAGATTTGATTTCAAATTTCGTAATGTTGCGCTCGTACGCAAAGTAAATTCATTCGGCATTGTTGCCGGGTTTACGTTCACGACAAGTTTAATCTGTATCCAACGGATATTAATAAGAACGAAAGGGCTATTCATTTGTGCTCCGGTTGTGTCGTAATAAGTAAAAATATTCACGTTATTTTCGGCGTTTCTTACATATTGAGCGACGGTAGTAATTATTTCACTTCCTGAATTATAAACAGACGGAATACCTACTGGTTTTATTATACCTCGTTGGAAGTTATTTCCGCTCAAAAAATAACGAACGCGCTCAATAGTTCCATCTCCGTCTATATCTGAATAAAAAGTAATATTATTTACATCTACTGCTTCTAAAGGATATGCACCGGAGGCAGAATATGCCGCTTCCCTCAACGAAGTAACCATAGAATTAAGACCTATTCGAGCGCTATCAAGCTGATTTATTTGTTCAAGTGTATAGCGATTCGTTTGATAAAAAGTTATCAAAGCATTTGAAATGACCACCATGGAAAAGGAAAATATAGCAATATAGATTATTGTTTCAAGTAAGGTCATTCCTGCCATTATATTTTTTTTGTTCATAGATAGAGATGTTTTTATTGTTGGTTCATCTCAAAGTAGAGATGCGCTGTCTGATTACCAGATATTGGTGCGGTTGTATTCAAAGAAACTGAGGTTCCCGATGCGGGGGTAGTACTGTTTCGTTTTATGAGAGCAAACGTACCGTCGCTCGCTACGTATGAGTCATGTTTGGTTTGATTTGTTCCGGCAGTAGGAGAAGTATTCGCATTTTGGTCTGCGTAAATAAGCCAACCCCATGATTTGTTTGTAGTGGAAACGTAAGTATCACTTACAACTCCTGAAACATTTCTTCCTCCTCCGATTGAACCTACCGGGTCACTCGTTTTAGCACCCGTAACAACGAGTACATTCATCATGACATCATCGCTGTTTGACTGTGTAATACTTACGGTCATGGACTGCGACGTTGTGACGGTTGCGGTATAAAGAGTTACAACAGAATCTGTTCCTCCGCCGTTTCCATATGTACCCTGTGGTACGTAAGAGAGATGAGAAGAGCGATTGTCAGTTATCGAAGCAATAGCGCGGTCTGAACTAATAGCGATATAAAGAACAGAGTTTACTGGAGGAGTAAATGAATTTGATGTGATTGTTTTTCCGCTCGTCTTTACCGTCGCAGGTGTAGAATTATCAAGCGCGAGTGGAGCGGTTACTGTTATTACAAGTGTGGCCGTTCCTGTACCCCCTGCATTCGTTGCGCCGATAGTAACACTGGTAACACCGGAGGAAGTCGGGGTTCCTGTTATGGAACCATTGGATGTATTTACAGAAAGTCCATTCGGAAGATTTGTTGCACTAAACGATGTTGGATTATTTGTGCCGGCAATAGTATATGTTGAAAAAGCGCTTCCAATTTCCCCTGATGCAGTAAGAGGACTATTTGTTATAACAGGTGGCTGCGGATTAATTGTAATGACAAGTGTCGCTATTCCACTCCCCCCGGCATTAGTTGCGCTGATGGTAACGTTTGAAATTCCAACAGTCGTCGGCGTTCCGGTTATAGCACCGGAAGATGAATTTACAGAGAGACCGGCTGGTAGAGATATGGCGCTAAAGAATGTTGGACTATTTGTACCGGTAATAGCGTAGGTAGAGAAAGAATTCCCTACGACACCCGTCGCGGTAAGAGGATTATTCGTAATAACCGGTGCTGGCGGTACCACAGTAATGGTATCGCTCACGCTCGTTGAGCCACCGGATCCAGCACACAAAAGCGTATAGTTAGAGGTGACCGCAGGAGAAACTGTTTGAGTTCCACCTCCAACATTTTTTGATCCAGTCCACGAGCCGGAAGCGTTACAAGAAGTAGCATTTGTAATATCACTCCATGTAAGAACAGAAGAACCTCCAAGTGTTATCGTAGTCGGGTTCGCCGTAAGAGAAACTCCCGGGGGAGGAAGGCTCGTTCCGGTAAAGGTAATTGTACGGTAGGAATAGTCCAAAACATCTACATTCATAATCGTTGTTGTACTGGTGTATGGAGGTGCGCTCACATCAAGTGAGTATGGATTTCCGTTTGTAAAAGTTCCCGCAGAAAGTCCATTCCAAAACACCTGTCCGCAACGTAAACCTGTTTTTTTATAATTACTAAAAGCTGGAGATGCTCGGTATATTTTTACAAGAGCATTAGAAATACTATTACCGGCACTATTTTTCACCCCAATGAGAATTGAGTTTGGATTCGTTGTTGTTGCGTTTATATACACATCGAGATCTGACTCCGGGTTAACGTTAATTTTTGGAAGAGAAGATTCCGGAGCTCCACAAATTTCAGAAAGTTCATAATTTGTTTTTGTGACTGAATACAAGTCAGATTCAAGAGAAGACGTCGCGTATAATCCTGAGGAATCAGCGGAAAAAATTTGGTTTAGTTTATACACCGGATTATTCCCGGAATCAGTTCCCATTGTTTTCGTTCCAGCCATAGTGAAACTAAAGTCTGGTCTCACCGTTTGAACAAGATAGGAAATCTGCCAGTCAGAGATTGAAGGAGTGACGGATGTATCGGACGTACTTTCTGAAATACCGACACTCAATGATGTATAACTGGCATCGAGTAACGATAAATCTACCGGTGATGAAGAAAACCCTGTTACATTTCCGGTAAGCGCAGTGTCCGGGATAAGAGTGGGGGTTCCTCCATTGTTATAATAAAGATGGACAAAGTAATCTGTATTTGCGGGTGTATTAGCATTCCAAGATAAAGTTTTCCATTGATAGAAATCGGTCGGTGCAACCCAAATACTTCTCGCTGTTCCACTTGAATTGTATACGCCTGAATTGTTAGTAAGAACGAGGTTTCCTCCTTTTGTTTCAATGGAGGAATTAGAGGCAAGTTTTGAGGCATCAGAAAAGGAGTCATTCCATGCTCCATCGACAGGGGTATTGAAAAAATGTATTGCAAGGTTGCTTACCTTATCAATCTGAAAACTTATTGGGTTCACATTATCATCAATGGATGTAAAATGACCCGGATTTGGATTCGGAAGTCCCGCAGAAATATCATATGTTTTGGCGGTGTTATAACCCGACTTAGTAACAGTTATCTGATATCCGGCTCCTGGCGGTACGCCATTTTCATACCACACACCGTCGTCATTAGTTATACGATCAACAGACAAAACTCCCTGTTTGTAAATATGGATATTTGCTCCGGATACAGGACCGGAGCCGCTAAATATAGTGAATTTAAAAACGCCACCAGGAACATTCGTTTCAAGTCCTTTTGGTGCAATATTGGTTATAGAAAAAAAACTAAAGGTTTGTCCACGGAAATCCCAAGAAACTTCGACTTTCACTTGTTTATAATCAGTATTTATCGTATCGGCTGGAGCAACACCATCCGCCGGGTCATCAACCCAAAACACCACATTTCTTCGCGTATATTGAATGCCGTTTAATAAAACACTTGATCCCGACTCAACTTGCGGCACAGTACCTGAAGGATTACCCATCACAACTCCAACACTCGAAAAGGGTAAACTTCGCATATATTCAATTTGTTCATTAACAAGAGCCATAGCACCAAGCCTGGCTTTATTCTGAGCAATATTCGACAATGAAGAAGTGAGGACACCATAAAGTCCAACAAATCCGGTTACAAAAAGAAAAATCCCGATTAATGCATCGATTAATAAAAATCCTCTTGATTTGTTTTTTGGGAGAAACATGTGTTAAAAAGTCAAAAGTCTGTAAAAAATTACAATCGATTACATGCTCGCCGTTAATTTATACATCGGCGTAATCATAGCAATAGCAAAAAATCCGACAGCGCTCGCTATAAAAAGCATGAGAATCGGCTCAATAACGGTGGACAAATCTTTAGTAACAGTTGAAACTTCGTCTTCAAAGAAGACTGCAATTTTTTCAAGCATCGTCGCAAGTTTACCCGTCTCTTCACCAACTTGCATCATTTCTCCCACCAACAGCGGATATATATCTTGATTTTCTAAAAATACAGAGGAAAGCGGGATACCTTTTTGAACGGTATCTTTCGCTTTTGCCAGAACCTCTTTGTAATAAGAATTCTGCATAACATCTTCGGTAATATCCAAAGCCTCTATGACAGTGACACCGGAAGAAAAAAGAGAAGAAAGTGTGCGTGCTGTTTGAGCGGCATTGTATTGTTTAACGATACCCGAAATTCCCGGAATATGGAGGGCGACATAATCAGATAATCTCATCCCTATTTTTGTGCGTAACCCGAGAGTAAAAGCAATTACAAATCCTATGATACTTGAAATGGCGAGTACTGTATTCGCGACGAGGAAATCACTAATTATCATAATGATTTTAGTACTCATCGGAAGCTCCATATTGAATTCCTTAAAGGTAGAGGTCAATGTTGGGACAACATAAATAAACATAATGATACCAATGATGATCATGGCGCAGAAAACGATAGTCGGATACATCATGGCGCTTTTCACTTTCTTTCTGAGAGTATAACCTTGTTCCAACTGTTGTCCTACGACATCGAGCGCTTCCACAAGTTTTCCCGATTCTTCTCCGGCGCGCACCATAGAATTAAAAAGTGAAGAAAATACATCGGGATACTTTTTTAGCGCGGTAGAAAAGGGGTCTCCTTCTTCAATACTTTTCTTTAAAGAGAGAATTATCGATTTGAATTTAATATTAGTCGTTTGTTTTCCCAATATTTCCAGAGCACGAGAAAGTGCAATGCCTGAACTTATCATCGAAGAAAGATTTCTTGTGAAAATTATTTTATCGCGTAATTTTATACGCGTCAGCATCAGATTGATTTTCGTCAGGTCAAAGTTGGTCAAGGTTTCTTCTCTGGCAAAGATGACGGTAAGTCCTTTTTCCTTCATCATTTTCACGAGTTCACTCTTTCCCGCAGCCTCTGCTCTGTCTTCAACATTGCGACCTTCCGCTGTCTTTGCTATGTAATTAAATATCGGCATAAATAAAAAATATAAAATGAATGTACGAAAATTCAATAATGAAATGCGAATTATTCCGAGATAACACGCAATATTTCCTCGATGGTGGTCAAACCCTGAACAGCTTTGAACATTCCATCTTCAATCATGGAAACCATACCTTCTTTGATTGCCTGTTTCTCTATTTCATCCGATGAACCGCCCCTTAAGATTATTTCTTTGATGGTAGAGGACATTTTTAATACTTCATGAATGACCAAGCGCCCCGCGTATCCACTCTCACACTCAGTGCTCTTTTTCTGTTTGTAAAACGGAATGGTATCCCAGTTCTGATTTGCCTTAATAATATTTTCTTCTTTTAACTGCTTTAATACTTTATCCATGTCTACCGTTTTTGAAAGTGAAGCCAATTCGGATTTCGTCGCAAAATATTTTTCTTTTGCTCCGCACAATCTTCGGACGAGGCGTTGGGCGACGACTACGTTTATTGTGGAAACAAGAAGAAATGGCTCTACTTCCATATCAATAAGACGAGGAATTGTCCCCGATGAAGAGTTTGTATGAAGAGTTGAAAGAACAAGGTGTCCGGTAAGTGCGGCATTTACGGCAAGAGAAGCTGTCTCGTGATCACGAATCTCTCCCACCATGATAATATCGGGATCTTGACGAACAAGCGTGCGAATTCCTTCTGAAAAAGTAAAACCGATATCGGGACGGACTTGCGATTGATTGACTCTTGCCATTTGATATTCAACAGGATCTTCAATGGTAGAGATATTTACTTCCGGAGTATTGAGCAAGTCTAAAATTGTATACAGGGTGGTTGATTTTCCTGAACCGGTCGGACCCGTGACTAAAATCATTCCCGTTTTTTGTTTGGTTGCGAGATGGATTCGTTCGAGAGCTTCGCCATGAAAACCCAATCCTTCAAGAGAGAATCCTCCTCCTCCCTCTTTCAAAAGGCGCATAACTGTTTTTTCACCATAATACGTCGGCAAAATGGAAACACGAAAAGCAACGGAATTGGTCGCCGTCTCTATTTTAAATCTTCCGTCCTGAGGAAGTCGCTTTTCGTCGAGTTTAAGATTTGAAAGTACTTTGAGACGAGCCGTGATACCGGAAGCGGTATTTTTCGGCAGAACCATGGCGTCATGGAGGATGCCATCGATACGATAACGAACAACCACTTGCTTTTCCATCGGTTCGATATGGATATCCGATACGCCCTGAAGAACGGCGTGATTGAGTAACGTGTCGACGATACGGACAACGGGCAAATCATGAGCGAGTTTTTTGAGGTCTTCTTCGCTTCTTTCTTCTCCTTCCAAAACATCAGGAATAGCGTGTAGTTCTTCAGATCCTTGTTTTATAATATCACCGAATTCAGCCTTTAAGCTTTTTTGGTACTGCAAAAGAACGCTCTTCATTGATTCCGTATCAGTAAGACGAGGTAAAATCTTTAATCCGACTTTTTTCTTTACAAAATTGATTGCTTCAAGGTCATCGGTATCGAGCATTGCGACTTCGAGCGACTTCGCATCTTTTTTGAAGGCGATAATATTATGGTTGCGGGCAATCGGCTCAGGAATTAAAGAGAGAATTGAAGGATCAATCTTCTCAACTTTAAGATTAATAAAAGGAATCCCCATGATATACCCTTTCATTTGACGAAGATCATCGGCGGTGAGTTTTCCATCACGAACAAGTAATTCATCAAAGGTAACATCAGTACCTTTTACCTTTTTTTCCGCATCATCAATATCTTTAGCTGAAACTAAATTTGTATCAAGAATAAACTTTTTCAATTGATCAGCGTTCACGTGCATATATATATTATTATACACTAAAATAAAAAATCCACGCAAAAAAAACGTGGATAAAAATGGACAAAAAAAAGGATTCCTCTATAATGAAAAGATAAGTGTTTGAATACAACAAAAAAATATGGCCCAACAATTTGAAGCACCTGATTTATCAAATCTTCTCCCGCCAACCGGTGAAAATGACAACAGCATGAACACCCCGTCGGTTTCCGGTGTTGGTTTTAATGTACAGAACAAATCATCGGTTCGTTCGGCAAAAAAAATAGGCGCAATAACCAAAATGGTTATAAAATATTCCCGCGGAAAAATTGAAGACGAAAAACAAGCAAATGTTGTTTTGATTGGATTTATAGTGCTAACCGTCATTATTTTGTTGTTTTCTTTATCCGGGAGCTCAAGTGGAGTAAAGAACGTCAAGTTTTCTCCAACCGTCCAGGAAGATATGCAAAATGCCGCCAAAACTCTTTATAAACAGTAATTCAAACATGAAATTTTTTTACAAAGAGCAAAAAGGTTTTACTTTAATTGAGCTTCTCGTTGTTATTTCTATAATAGCACTGCTTTCCAGTGTCGTTATGTCGAGTACCGTTGCCGCCAGAAAGAAATCAAGAGACACTAAACGAATCAGTGAACTACAAGCACTTCAAGTCGCGCTGGAATTATATCGTGATGATACCGGACATTACCCGAATAATGGCGCGAGCGGAACATTTGCGGGATGTTGGAAAGGCACAGCAAATTGGATTCCTGACGGTACAAATTATGACTGGTCAACGGGGTATATTTCTGAACAACCACAAGACCCTGCTGATATTTGTTGCTGGCCATGGGGAAATTGTGGAACAGCCGGAACTCCGGGAACTTATGAATATTGGAGTAATGGGCTACATTATCTCTTAGCGGCAAGATTAGAAGACACGGGTAATATTAACAGATCTGAGGTGACCGGAATTATTGACCCCCGAGATGGAGCTCTTTACTCGAGTAATGACCCATTGGGAAAATATGTTTTTGTACTTACTCAATAATTTTTTGATAAAATGAATTTCGATTAGTGTATGACATAATATTTATCTTGAGTATGTCACGGGAGGCGTTAAATAATTTTTAAATACAAAAAAACAATCATGAAAATTCATGATTGTTTTTTTGTAAATTGAAAGTTATTTCCTTTCCGGGGACTTCCCAAACATCGATGTCGTTTTTTGATTAGGAACTTTTTTCTGTTGCACCGGAACCCTCTGCCGAATCAGATATTTATCTGGATTTTCACAGAGATCAACAAAGTCATCAGCTTCTTCTCGCAATTTTCCGGAAGTTGATTTTCCAAAGGATGCCACTTCTACACGAATGCCCATATTTAAACGGAGGAATTGAACGAGTGGTACGAAGTCGCCGTCACCGGAAACAAGAATAACCACGTCCAATTTTGGTGCGAGAGAAATAGCATCAACGGCGAGTCCGACATCCCAGTCGGCTTTCTTTGCACCGCCGAAAAAGATTTGCAAATCCTTGGTTTTAATTTCAATTCCGAGTTTCTCAAGCGCTTCAAAAAAGTTTTTCTCTTCGCCTGATTCCGTGGTGATGACATAAGCCAAAGCCCGAATAAGCGCGCGATCGCCAACTGTTTCTTTGAGAATATTCTCAAAATTTGCGCGCGACTGATAGAGATTGCGAGCGCTATGATAAATGTTTTGCGTGTCTATAAAAACACCGACGCGCTGGTGTGAATGTTTAATTACTGCCATAAAAATGTAAGTAGAAAGTCCATCAAGTTCATCAAGTTTATAAAGTACGACGGTACGATATAACTTAAAAAACTTCTAAACTTTCAAATATTATTAAAAAAATGTGTTCGAGAAAAAATATAAAAAATTGTGTCAAAAGCAGAACCGTCGTCCGTACTTTATAAACTTAATACCCGTCTGTCTTTAGACAGAAACTTGATAAACTTGTCATCTCGTCGTCCGTACTTGATGAACTTGATAAACTTTATAACTTGATAAACTTAATTGTACACGAAAATGAGAGGATTTTCATCCCCTCACCTTCTTTTGAAAACTTGTAGAGATTATTTGTCTTTAAGACCGACTTTCTTCGCTAATTCAGTGAAGCGTTTCTCATCTTTCTTTTTAAGATATTTGATGTGAGAACGTCTGTCGGCAACCATTTGAAGAAGACCTTTTCTTGAATGATTATCTTTTTTGTTATCTTTAAGGTGATCGGCGAGAACGTCGATTTTCTTCGTTAAAAGAGCGATCTGCACTTCAGGAGATCCTGTATCGGTCTCATGGACGCGAACCTTCTTAACGATTGATTCTTTTTGTTTTTTCTTTAACATGGCCCTATCTTAGCATAAAACCGCTTTTTTTGCAAGCCCCCGCCCTCCCATCACTTTTATTATCATAAAATATAAAAAACCACCGATTTTCTCGGTGGTTTCTACTTTATGAATTTTCTACACGGAAACTTTCGCAGTATATTCTCTCAATGGGACTGGGTTTCTTGATAAAAACCGACGGTAAGGCGTAATTCCCTTGATAATCCTCAATATTTACTCGAGATGAAACAAATTCACAATAGCTTTTTCTTACGTCGGGAATTAAACAAAGCTTCCCTAAAAATGATGCCTTCCAAAATTTTCTTGCGGAAACAAACAAAAATTCTTCATCAAAAACGGAAACTTGATCGTCTGAATTGACTTCAAACGACAATTTCACCAAAGTTTTTGGTGATTTCTTCTTTTCTTCGCTATCCCCATGGTATTGAACCCAAGATTTCGTGACGTAATCCCAAACTTCCTTATCTCTTTTCCATTTCGGCAATTCTTCTTCAAGAAAGCAAAAAGTTCCTCTTTCTGTAAATGTTTTTGGCAAGAAGAGCAACCTTCTCATCCACTCATGTTTAGCAACATCAGCAATACAGCTCCCGGAAAATAACGACCCGCTCTCACAAATTTTTTCGACAGCTTCTTCTGTTGTTAAATGAGAAACCAAAATCGGCATAAACATAACAATCTCCTATTTCTATAAGAATAACAATCTGAGCAAAAAGTATCATAAATATAGATTTTAGTCAAAAAAAATTCGATTTTTTTTCTTATTTCCAGTAAAATAGAAGGGTAATGAAACTTCCTCAATTAAAAACTGAATTTTTGGAACATCTTGAGATTGAGCGAGGCCGTTCACTCAAAACAATTGAGAATTATGACCATTATTTATCGCGCTTTTTAGAATTCGCAAAACTCACGGAAGCGGATGAAATAACTGATGAAATCGTGCGAAAATACCGCATTTGGCTCAACAGGCAAGATGCGGGAAAAAAACGCCGAGGGGCAGATGAAGGAATATCCGGAACTCTTAAAAAGAAAACGCAGAATTATTACCTTATCGCCTTGCGCGCCTTCCTCAAATACCTTGTCCGACGGGAAATAAAATCACTTCAGCCCGACCGAATCGATCTTGCTAAGACGAGCGAGCGTTCACTTGACCTTATTTCGAGTGACGAACTCGCAAGACTTCTTTCTGCGCCAAAAGGAGATAAACTTCAGAATCTCCGCGACCGAGCTATTCTGGAATTACTTTTCTCAACAGGACTGCGCGTTTCCGAGCTCTGTTCCCTTTCCCGATATATAGATTTAAAAAAAGATGAACTCTCTGTAAGGGGGAAAGGTGAGAAAATCCGCGTTGTTTTTCTTTCCGAAGACGCTAAAGACGCGATAAAAAAATATTTGGAAAAACGCGACGATGTCGACGATGCACTTTTTGTTAAACATACGAACGGTGGTGCCAAAGACTCAAAATCGCTTCGCTTAACTCCAAGAAGTGTCGAGCGAATGGCGGAACACTATGCACTCGCCGCCGGTATTTCAAAAAAAGTTACCCCGCACGTCATTCGCCACAGTTTCGCCACAGACCTCCTCGAAAACGGAGCCGACCTTCGGAGTGTCCAGGTAATGCTCGGTCATTCCAATATCGCGACTACTCAAATCTATACCCACGTCACAGATAAAGGTTTGAGAGAAATCCACAAAAATTTCCACGGAAAAAAACGAACATAAAATATCTTTTTACACACGAACATCTTTATGATAGGGTTTGAGAAGATGTTTTTATAGTACAAAAGGAGGATATATGAGTGAGACGAATGAAGTCGTGTTGAAAGAACCGACTCTTCGGATAAACGAGAAAGGTATATATAATTCTTACCTCCGAGGTCATCTCTTAGGGAAAGGTATTTCGTATGAACTAATCAAAAAATGTCTTTCGGAAGGAAAAGAAGTTACAGGCTCATTGAAGTATAAAAAAGAAGGAACGAGATATTTTGTTCTTTCTGTTGAAAAAGAAGCAGATTTGCCGGGAGCTTTTATTCTCCCCTCTACGCATGGACCCCTGGGCAATAAAGTTTCCAATTGGAATTCGTCCTGCACTTTTAAATTTCGCCACGGTCGGCTGGTTCCGGTAATAAAAAGAAAGGATATTCCGGATTGGCTCATAAAATATGCGACAACCTTTTGGGTTATTGTAGAAAAAAATGAACTTCAAGATGAAACACTATTGAACCGCGATGGTCCGACGGAAAAAGACATCGAGGGAAGCTGGTTCGTTGTAACTGCCCATTTTGGACCACCAAACATTCCAAAACCACGTGTTCCGAAAGATTGCGGTAATAAAACGGATTTGAAAAATTATTTGAATGATTTGGATAATTGGAATCGTCAGCAATTTAGTACCGTATATATAGACTTGGAAACCGACGGTCAAACCGGCCCGTGTGAAGCATCAAAAGAAAATCATGATGAAATAGCAGAACTCAAAAAAATCGTCTCATTTCAGCAAAAACAAATGGAAGAAATGCGCGAAGAGATACATCGTCTAAAAAAGATTTTCACGAAAAGAATGCGTTCAAAAGAACGGGGTGAAAACAGAAAATAGAAACAAAAGCACAGGAAATTATCCCTGTGCTATTTTATTTATACACTATTGACAAAATACAGCATGAGCGTATTATATATGTATACCTAAGTCCGTCCTGCACGGGCTTATTTTTTTAAAAAAATTATTATTTTAATAACGAGGTTATAGGGGTTAGGGATTAGGTTTTAGACGAAACGGTTTCCGTTTTTCTAACCCCTAAAACCTATAACCTAAGCTAAAAATATATGTTATTTGATCTGAAAACAATGCGCTCAGCGCTCGATCAGCTAGAAGAAGAAAAAGGCATTTCCCGTGAGAAAATCATGGAGGCAATTGAGATGTCACTTGCTGCCGCCTATAAAAAAGAATATGGAAAGAAAGGACAAATTGTCCGCGCAAAATTCGATATGGAAACAGGAAATACCGATTTTTCACAAGTAAAAATCGTTGTGGACGAATCTATCGTAAAAATGCCGGCACCTCTCGATGAGAACGGTGAACCAATCGAAGAAGAAGAAAAAGACCCGAACGATCTTCGAACTCGTTTCAATACTGAACACCATATTCTTCTCGAAGATGCGAAGAAAATTAAACGCGGAGCTAAAATTGAAGACGAAATTGTTTTCCCTCTTGAAACCAAAGAAGATTTTGGACGTATTGCCGCACAGACAGCAAAGCAGGTCATCATTCAGAAAATTCGCGAAGCGGAAAAAAGCACAACAATGGAAGAATTTGGCCACAAAGAAGGAGGAGTTGTCAGTGGAACCGTTCAGCGTGTTGAAAAAGGAAATATCTTTGTTGACCTTGGGAAAAGCACCGCTATCCTCCCCTATGAAGAACAAATTTCTCGCGAGCACTTTCGCCCGGGTGAAAGAATAAAAGCATTCCTTTATCGCGTTGAAGATACACCGAGAGGAATCAATTTAAGACTTTCTCGTACTCATCCAAAACTCGTTGAAGAATTTTTCAAAATGGAAGCGCCTGAAGTAGCGTCGGGAGTTGTTGAAATCAAGAACATCGCGAGGGAGCCGGGTTCCCGTTCAAAAATTGCAGTATTTTCAGTTGATGAACATATTGACCCTGTCGGTTCCTGTGTCGGACAAAGAGGTGTTCGCGTCAATACCGTCATGAGTGAATTAGGAGGAGAAAAGATTGATATTATTGAATGGTCTGACGATGCACAGAAATTCATTATTGAAGCGCTCGCTCCTGCAAAAATTCTTTCCGTTCAATTACGTGAAGAAGAAAAACGCGCATCAGTAACCGTTAACGAAGATCAACTTTCACTCGCTATCGGTAAAGGAGGTCAAAATGCAAGACTTGCCGCAAAGCTTACCGGTTGGAAAATAGATATCCATCCGGCATCAGAAATCCCTTCTGAAAGCGTTGAAGAAGAAAAAACAGAGGAAAGAACTGAAGAGAAAGTTGAAGTAAAAGAGAAAAAGAAACGCGTTTCAAAAAAGAAAGAAGAAACGGGTGACGAAGCTGAAGAAGTAGAGGAGGAAGTTATTGAAGAGGAAGCCGGAGTAGACGCAACCGCCCCAGTAGAAGAATAAATAAAAAAACGAACCACCAACCGGTGGTTCATTTTTTTATAATACTAAAATGTGACCTTTGAAAAAAAGAACACTGAAATGATTTTGAGTCAATATTGATTGATTTTTATATTAAGGGTATTATAGTATTTCTGCTACATGCCTTTATTGGGGCATAAATTAACAATCGTTATTAATATTTACATCGAACAAGGGTCTCTCACCCTGCTCGGAACGTTTTGAATTGGTCATCCGCTAGCCGGCAGGCCCTTCGAAGAAAAAATATTTATTTTAATAATATAAAAGTACATATATGTCGGAAAATCAAATTTTAATGTATGCAATCGGCTCTAGCCTTATTGCTCTCCTCTACGGAGGATACCTTATTTACAAGATCCTTAAACAATCGGAAGGAAACGAGAAAATGAAGGAAATCGCTTCTGCTATCCAGGAGGGTGCAAAAGCATATCTCTCTCGCCAATACCAAACGGTCGGAATTGTCGCCTTGGTAGTGATTTGTATCATGCTTTTCACAGGTTTTTCAGATAACACCATTTTTGCTTTTGTCATCGGCGCAGCATTTTCTGCACTCGCAGGTTTCATTGGAATGAATGTTTCCGTTCGCGCAAATGTTCGTACGGCTGAAGCGGCGAGAAAAGGATTGGCTCCAGCTCTCGCTCTCGCTTTCGAAGGAGGTGCCGTAACAGGACTTTTTGTTGTCGGTTTAGGGTTGCTTTCCGTTAGCGGTTTTTACATGATCACAAAAGATACCGCCGCTTTAATAGGCCTCGGTTTCGGAGCTTCTCTTATCTCTGTTTTTGCTCGCCTTGGAGGTGGAATTTTCACCAAAGGTGCTGACGTCGGTACCGACATGGTTGGAAAAATCGAAGCCGGAATTCCTGAAGATGATCCAAGAAACCCCGGTGTTATTGCCGATAACGTTGGAGACAACGTAGGAGATTGTGCAGGAATGGCTGCTGACCTTTTTGAAACCTATGCCGTCTCTGCTATCGCTATCATCTTACTCGGAAGAGTCGTGTTCACAGACTATTCAAATGCAATAGTTTACCCTCTCGCCATTGGAGCAGCTTCCATTTTCACTACAATAATCGGAACATGGTTTGCAAAGCTTGGAAAATCCGAAAGTATCATGGGGGCTCTCTACAAAAGCTTGATTGTTACCGGAATTCTTTCAGCAATTGCTTTCTACCCAATCACCAATTACTTAATGGCCGACAATGGACTCTTCACGGTCACCTCACTATATCTCGCTGCCCTCATCGGTCTCGTTGTAACCGGAGCAATCGTTGTTA
The DNA here is from genome assembly GCA_903824855.1 of uncultured bacterium. GTDB lineage: Bacteria > Patescibacteriota > Minisyncoccia > Phycocordibacterales > CAIJYI01 > CAIJYI01. Next base: position 54,225 of record CAIJYI010000037.1, read on the forward strand.
TTACTGAATATTACACCGCGAGTAAATACTCCCCTGTCCAAAGTATCGCTCAGGCCAGCACAACAGGTCATGGAACGAATATCATTCAAGGACTCGCCATAGGAATGCAGGCTACCGCACTTCCTATCGTTGTTATCGTTATTGCAATTCTCTCAGCTTTCCATCTCGCAGGACTTTACGGTATCGCTCTCGCTGTCATGAGCATGCTTTCCTTAACGGGAATCGTTGTAGCCATTGACGCGTTTGGTCCAATCACCGACAATGCCGGTGGGATTGCAGAAATGTCCGGTCTTGATAAAACAGTGCGTAAAATCACGGACGCTCTTGATGCTGTCGGAAATACAACAAAAGCTGTAACAAAAGGATATGCGATTGCTTCAGCAGGTCTCGCAGCTATGGTGTTGTTTGCTGCTTACACGGAAGAACTGAAATTGAATGGAATTTCTTCCGTCTTTGACCTTTCCGATACAAAAGTTTTAGTTGGTCTTCTTATCGGAGGATTACTCCCTTACCTCTTCGCTTCAATGGCTATGTCTGCCGTTGGAACTGCCGCAAAAGCTGTTGTTGAGGAAGTTCGCCGACAATTCCGCGACATTAAAGGGATTATGGAAGGTACCGCCAAACCGGAATATTCTAAATGTGTTGATATTGTTACCACTGCAGCCATCAAAGAAATGGTTATTCCTGCCCTTCTCCCTGTTGTCGTACCGATTCTTGTCGGTCTTATCTTAGGACCCGCAGCTCTCGGAGGTTTGCTTGTCGGTTGTATCATCACCGGTCTCTTCGTTGGAATGTCTATGACCACAGGAGGCGCAGCGTGGGACAATTCCAAGAAATATATTGAAGATGGAGCTCATGGAGGAAAAGGTTCCGACGCTCACAAATCATCAGTTACCGGTGATACAGTCGGGGATCCTTACAAAGATACAGCCGGCCCTGCCATCAACCCGATGATTAAAATCATCAATATCGTCGCATTACTCTTGGTCAGATTCCTCTAATCTTTGTAACAATAGTTTATCAACAACCCCGCTTTACAAATAAAGCGGGGTTTTGGTGTATAATTGAAGAAAGAAAAGTTTTAAGTATTTTATTAGCATTACTATAAAAAAAATGAAATCGATAAAATTCACAGTAGTCGCTCTGACTATTATAATGTCGACACCTTTCGCTTTTGCGCAAGAAACGACAACCACTCCACCCGCACCAACATTAAGAACGGAGAGACAAACGCAAATAAATCTTTTGAAGCAAAAAGAGGATGCGCTCCGCGAAAAAGCATCATCAACAAGAGAGATGCTTCGCGAAAAAGCTTCTACAACAAAAGCAAATATTCTTGAAAAAGCCCAGACAATGAGGGAGAAAGTCCAAGAGAAAAAAACAGAAATAAAAAATAATTTTGATGCAAAGAAAATTGCGATATTAAAAAGAACGGCAGAAAATACGATAAAAGTTCTTCAGGCAGCTATCGCCCGCCTCGAACAAATTGCTAAACGTCTTGATTCTCGTATTGCAAAAATGGAAACAAACAAGATTGACGTCTCTAAAGCAAAAGCTGATCTCGTTATCGCAAGACAAAAGATTACTGATGCAAAAACAGCTCTTACTACGGCAATAACGGCTATTGGAGGAATTGAGGAAGCTGCAAAAAATGCCAGCACAACACCGAATGTCATGGGAGAAAGCACTGCTAAGATTAAAGCTTTGGCAAAAACAGTAAAAGATGCTTTACAAGCCGCACACACACAACTTGTTTTGGTGACGAGCGAATTAAAAGGAAAAGAGGGCCCGGGAAACAAGCATGCGACCACAACACAGGAGACAGTACAATAAAGAATTATAAAAAATAATAATCATTATATTTAAATTTTATGGAGAATGAAAATTTAACACCTACTCCTCTTACAGACGAAGCCCCTCTGCAAGCCCCCATTCCAAAAATAAATATCGAGAATAAATCTTCAGGACCGCTTGTCGGCACTATTATTGTTATTCTCGTCCTCGTATTGGGTGGATTTTTCCTCTGGAGCACAAAAATTCAACCACAAATTGATAAAAAGACGGAGGGAACAACAGAAGAACAACAAGTCGTTGCAGAAACAGCAATGACCAATACCGCCGTCGAGCAACTCACCACACAAAGTCCTTCGGACGAAACTTCTTCTATTGAAGCCGATCTAAAAGCGACCGACATCGATTCACTAGATAAGAGCCTCCAAAATTTATAAAAAGACACTAAATATCTTAATATAAAAATCTCCCCGAAATAAGTCGGGGAGATTTTTTAAAATTCTTTAAAAAATAGAGGGTTATTTTATACATGAAAGCTTCGCGATTTTGGTTCGAGTGAGAGGGCCAACATAACCGGTTCCGGAGATTCCGTTTGCTATCTGGAATTTTTTTACGGCAGACAAAGTAAGCAAACCAAAATATCCGGTTGGAGTAGAATTGAGATACCCTTTTTCATTCAGAACTTTTTGCAAAAGAGAAACTCCGCCTTTCGTGAGAATATCCCGCGAACCGTATTTCACATCCACCGAAGGCGCAACGCAAAGAGCAGAAACAAGTGATGTTGTTATCGGTTGTGTCGTAATTGTTGTGATTGTCGGGGGAATTGATACGGTAGATGTTGCTTGAACGGGAGTTGTTGTAGCGGCAATAATCACCGTAGAATAATTAGACATCCCATTCCAGTTGCTCACCCAAAAATTATAAAGTTTAGGAGAAAGATCTTCTGGTACAATAAAAGAAATAGTGTTCCCGTCTTCACTTGGTGCCGTTACTGAAGAAGGAGTATCTAATGATGTGGCGATGTTCACAATATTTCCTGCGGGTAAAGGTAAAAATCCTTGCCCGATTACATACGCCGTTTTCCCCGGAATAAGTGCTCCTCCCGGCTCTTTTGAAACTACTCCGTTCACCGAAGGTCGAACAAACGGCTTCACAAAAACACTTACAGAGTCGCTAACCGTTGTTCCTGAGCTATCCGAACAAGTGATACTGAAAAAAGTATTACTGATGATATTTTCAAAGGAGATAGTTCCTGACGTGCCAAGACCCCCCTGCCATCCGGTTGTTGTTGTTGCCGAACCATTTTGATATCCGGAACAAGATCCTATTCCCGTCGATGTCCAAGTAAGTACCGGTACCGCACCATAAGACATGTTAATCGGACCGTCGAGACCGTTTATCTTAAGATCAACGCCCACACTCTGACTCGTATCAGCATGTGAAGCAATTGGGAAAACCGCAAAAAATATTAAAATAAAAAAAAGAGATATTTTTGTTTTCATGATTTTATTATACCACAAACGAAAATATTTTTGTTTACAAAAAAAACCGGTAAATGTATAATAGTGGTAATTACTAAAGAAAATAAAGAGATATTCATGCAAGAAAAAAAAATCGAGATAAATAATGTTGAATCATCCTCCCATGAAGAAATCCAGAAAGCCGGATATGTCGCCGCGGTAATTCTCGCGACCATCGTCAACGCAGCCGAAATACAGGCAGGATATGAGGCCGGAGCGATACCTGATACGACAACGGAACAAATCGCGCCAAAAAACAAAGAGGAGAAATTGGTTGCCGCCGATCCATTGCTTTATCCGAACATGACTCAAGAGCAGATTGATAGCGTAGCAAAAGCTGCCGTTGAAAAATTCGAAATGAACAAAGCTTTTGAAAACATCCTTCATGAGTGCGATGCTCTCGTAAAAGCCCAAAAAGGAACAGAGTCTGCCGTCAACATGTGTGTTGATTGGTATAAAGCAGAGGCTCTGAAAGGAAACGGAAAGGCGGCACTGGAAATTATTTTGCAAAATCACAAAGAAATAACACAAAATAAGCATGATCTAGTCGGGTCCAGCATAATGAATAAATTAGCCACTGTTCTCGTGGGATTATCCGTCGTTGGAACCTTAATGAAAAAAAGTGCTTCACTGAATAAAACACTTCCTAAAGATAAAGATGAAGATTTTTCCATTGAATCCTACTGGAAAAATTCCGCCAAATAATTCTTCACCCTATAAGTATCAAAAATTACCTTTATTAACTCCGCGGGCACAAAAGACCTGCGGAGTTTTGACAAACCGCTGAAATTTATATATGCTTAAAGCCATGAAAATCGAAATCAAAAAACTTCCCAAATCTCTCGTTGAGATTATGGGCACAATAGATACAGAGGACTTTGAATCCTTCCGAGGAAAAGCAATGAAGCACTTAGCTGAACATGCCGACCTACCGGGATTTAGAAAAGGTCATATCCCTGAAGCAACCCTGATAAGTGCGATTGGCGAAATGCCGATCCTTGAAGAAATGGCCGAAATAGCCATTGATTCACGTTATCCGGAAATTATTATGGGAAACAAAATAGATGCCATCGGACATCCGAGCATTTCCATATTAAAACTCGCAAAAGCAAACCCTTTTGAGTTTAAAATCGTCACCGCCGTCGTTCCTGAAATTGAACTTCCTGATTACAAAAAAATTGCCGGGAAGAAAACCAAAGACACGATTAAGGTAACAGTTGAAGACAAAGAAGTTGATGATGTTATCCTAAACATCAGAAAACAACGCGCAGGAAAAGCGGAGACAATGGGAGAAGAAGGCACCGTCATTGAAACTGAAATTAAAGAAGAAAATCTCCCCGCCCTCGATGAAGAATTCCTTAAATCTTTAGGTGAATTTAAAACTGTCGATGATTTGAAAAAATTATTGAGAGAAAATATGACGAAAGAAAAGGAGCAACAGGCAAAAGAAAAAAGAAGAATGGAAATCATAAATGCTATCAGCGAAGAAACAAAAGCTGAACTTCCTGATATTCTCATTGAAAGCGAGCTCGGACGAATGGTGGCTCAATTCAAGCATGATGTTTCTCAGATGGGAATTAAATTTGAGGATTATCTTGTCCACTTGAAAAAAACAGAAGAAGATATGAAGAAGGAATGGACAAAAGACGCGGAAGCGAGAGCAAAAACTCAACTTATCATCAATAAAATTGCAGACGAAGAAAAGATTAATCCGGAAAAAGCGGATCTTGAAAAAGAAATTGATCATATTATGGAACACTATCCTGATGCCGACAGAAACAGAACCATAGGATATGTTGAAATGGTTATGACCAACGAAAAAGTTTTGGAATTCCTTGAATCTCCTACAAAAAAAGGAAAGGAAAAAGAGGAAGAAAAAGAAGTGGAAAAATAAAAAAAGAAACCCTCTGCTCAATAACGAGCAGAGGGTTTTTTGTTTTTTATTGCTTATGTTCCTCTTGGTATATTTTAATCGCTTCCGCAATAACTTTTGGAACTTTTCGATCTAACGAAATAGGAAGAATTTTATCTTTTTTGGGTCGTTTTATCATTCCCGCAATAGCCTCTGCTACGCGAATGAGCATTTCTTCAGTAATTTTCTTCACTCCGTTATCTAATACTCCACGGAAAACGCCCGGGAATACGAGGCAATTATTCGTCTGATTGGGAAATTTTGAACTTCCTGTCGCGACGATAAAAGCACCGGCATCTAATGCGACGTCCGGAAGAATTTCAGGAATCGGATTAGATAAAGCAAAAATGAGCGGATCTTTATTCATACGAAGAACCATTTCTTTGGTGAGAATATTCGGGGCGGAAACTCCGATAAAAATATCCTTGCAACCAATGATATCCGAAAGAGTTCCGCTTTCATTAAATCTGTTGGTCTTTTTCGCGATGAGATATTTTTCGCGGTTTTTTTCATCCGGAGTAATCAGGTCGGAACGTCCTTCCCTTATTGCACCTTTTGTATCAACCACGACAATATTCAAGAACCCGTAGGTCAGAAGCAGTTTTGTAATGGCAATACCGGCAGCACCGGCGCCATTTACCACTATTTCCACCTCTTCTTTATTAAGGTGGCGCAAACGCAGAGCGTTTATTAGTCCTGCGAGAACAACTACTGCTGTTCCCCACTGGTCATCATGCATCACCGGAATATCCAATTCTTCCCGAAGCCTTTGTTCTATTTCAAAACAACGAGGAGCAGAAATATCTTCCAGATTAATACCACCAAAAGTTGGAGCAATTTGTTTGACGAATTTAACAATATCATCAACATCGTGCGCGTCGATACATAAAGGAAACGCATCTACTCCGCCCAATTGTTTGAAAAGGACCGCTTTCCCTTCCATCACAGGAAGAGCCGCTTCAGGACCAAGATTACCAAGTCCGAGAATCGCTGTTCCGTCAGAAACGACGGCGACCGTGTTCTTTTTTATAGTTAATTCTTTGGCAAGTGATATATCTTTTCCGATTACGATACAAGGCTCCGCCACCCCGGGTGTATATAAAAGAGAAAGGTCTTCAATATTCCGAATTTTCTTTTTTATGCCTGTTTCTATTTTTCCACCAAGCTCAAAATGAAGAGCGAGGGATTTTTCAGATGTACTCGACATTTTTATTTTCCTCATAAGGTCAAAAAAATGATTATTATTTTCCTCACAGAACGTGAGGAATCTGTTTTTAGAATACTGCTTGTACGTTATTCTGTCAAATAAAAACCCGCCTTCCAGAGAAAGCGGGTTGCCTTTAAAACATCGGAGATGCAATAAAAGGAATTATATAAACGGCGTACAAATAGAATGCCCATAAGAGCCCGGTGAAACCGAAAATAGAAAGAGGGAGCGCTTTATAAAAGCCTTCACTCACTTCAACAACTCCGGAAGCAACAAGTAAACCAACCGATACAACGAGCAACAAAACTGCCCAAATCATGATAATTTCTCCTTTTTGAAAAACTTTAATCTGCATTTAGTATACCAAAGTTAGGACTACTTGTCAAGTAAACATCGGTGTGCTATACTATCGACGTTATCAAATAGATAACAACTACAAGTTAAAATCTTACCTATATGTTAATTCCTACAGTAATCGAAAAGTCACAATTCGGCGAACGCGCATACGACATCTACTCTCGCCTTCTTCGCGAGCGTATCGTCTTCCTCGCGGGCCCAATCGATGATTACACCGCAAATATCGTTATTGCACAGCTTCTTTTCCTTGAAGCAGAAGACCCAAAAAAGGATATTATGCTCTATATCAACAGCCCGGGAGGTTCGGTCACCGCAGGCCTCGCCATCTATGACACAATGGAGCACATCAAACCCGATGTTTCTACCATTTGCGTCGGTATCGCCGCATCTATGGGTGCCGTACTTCTCTCTTCCGGAGCCAAGGGAAAGCGTTTTGCTCTCCCGAATGCCGAAGTTATGATTCATCAGGTTATGGGTGGAGCCGAAGGACAAGCATCAGATATAGAGATTACCGCTCGCCACATCCTAAAAACAAAGGAAAACTTAGGCCGAATTCTCGCCAAAAACACCAAGAAAAGCATTGAGCGAGTCACCAAAGACTCTGATCGCGACTACTATATGAGCGCAGAAGAAGCCAAAGCCTATGGATTGGTTGACGATGTATTCCATCCTAAAACCTAACTCTAAAATAAAAAAGAACGATTACTGTGTAATCGTTCTTTTTTCAGTATTTCGTCGTAATTTCGTCGTACTTTATAAACTTGATGAACTTTATAACTTGATAAACTGAATGAACTCCGATTTATTGGACTTTTATCCCCCACTCTGCTATTATCGAAGTATTCGTTATGAGTTAATTCCCGCTACCGAAGGGTTGCGGACACAGGTTTCACTCGAAAGAATACCCCCATAAAATCTTATGCGATTTCAATTACGAAAAACATCTATTATACTCAATATTCTGATAGAAACGCCTAGGTGGTAGGGGTTTTCGCGTAGAGCGGAACCAACCACAATGTTATTACAAATATTATCGCTCGTTGCCATCACTCTCGCTGGGGTGGTTTTCGGGTATTACCTTCGCCTGTTGGTATCTTTGGGCAAAAAAGGTTCTATGGAAATTCAGATAAAGCAAATGCTCCTGAATGCCAAAGAAGACGCACAGAAGATCACCACAAAAGCGGAGAAAGAAGCAGCAGCAAAGTTAGAAGAATTTAAGGCGGAGGAAAAAGAGAAAAAAGAAGTCCTCAAAAGAACAGAAGATCGTTATATTAAAAAAGAAGAACTCCTCGATAAACGCCAACAAGATATTGACCGTGAAGTCGAAGGATTAAAGCAAAAAGTCGTCGAAATAAAGAAAATCCGCGAAGATAGTGAGGATTTAAAAAAAGGCATTGAGAAAGACCTCGCAAGAATTGCCAATCTCACTCCTGAAAAAGCAAAAGAAGAGCTTATTCTAAAAATTGAGAAACAAAGCGAAGAAGATATCCTCGTTCGCATCCAAAAATTGGAAATGACGGGAGCTGAAAAATTAGAGAGAAAAGCGAAAGAAATACTCACCACAGCCATTCATCGCCTTGGAAATTCCGTTTCTTCAGATGTTCTTACCACCGCCGTAACCATTCCGAACGATGAAATCAAAGGAAAGATTATCGGAAAAGAAGGCCGTAACATCCGTGCATTTGAAAGAGTTGCCGGTGTTGAGCTTATCGTTGACGATACCCCGGGTTCTATCACTATCTCAGCTTTTGACCCGGTAAGAAGGAATATCGCAAAGCTTGCCCTTGAAAATCTTATCGCTGACGGACGCATCCAACCGGTCAAGATTGAAGAAATGGTTGATAAAGCCAAAAATGAGATTAATAAAATCATTAAAGAATCGGGAGAAAAAGCGGTTTACGAATGTGGAGTTTATAATCTTGATCCTCGCATCGTTTCCATTCTTGGACGTCTCCACTTCAGAACAAGCTACGGACAAAACGTCCTTCAACATTCCATCGAAATGGCTCACATCTGCGGAATGCTCGCAGCAGAACTCGGCGCTGACGTTCAGATAGCCAAAGCGGGCGCCCTTCTCCACGACATCGGTAAAGCCGTTGACCACGAGATTCAAGGAACGCACGTTGATATCGGAAGAAGAATTCTTCAGAAATTCGGAGCTGATGAAAGAATCATCAAAGCGATGCAAGCCCATCACGAAGAATATCCATACGAAACTATTGAATCAATTCTCGTTCAGGTTGCCGACGCCATTTCCGGCGGACGCCCGGGAGCAAGACGTGATTCCGTTGAAAATTACATCAAAAGATTGGAAGAACTTGAAAGAATTGCTAATTCATTTACCGGCGTAGAAAAAGCATATGCATTGCAAGCCGGTCGTGAAATTCGCGTTTTTGTTTTCCCCGATGCCATCTCAGATCTTGAAGCAAAACGCCTCGCACGAGAAATCGCGCTTCGCGTAGAAAACGAACTCAAATACCCCGGAGAAATAAAAGTAAACGTTATTCGAGAAACAAGAGTTATCGAATACGCACGATAAAAAACATATCCTAAATTATCGCTCTAAATCGCACTTTTTACGGGGTGCGATTTTTTGCATTTTATTTAACTATTTCAAAGTGTTCCTTCTTCGGTTGTGAATATCTGTCTCTGCACACGATATTTAATACATCCTTTTCCTTTCCGTTTCAATCACTCCTGTCAAGTTATTGTGTGGATAGAAAAATATCGCTCTATTGCAAACTATTTTCAATGCTATATAATAAGAGTAAGAATATTTGGTCGATTCGAATTGTTCGCAAAATTTTTGAGAACAAACGAAACTTATAAAACTAATCAAACTTGTATCATGAACAAGCAAGATCTCATTGAAGCGGTACATGGCGTTCTCGGTGGAACAAAGAAATCCGCTGAAGATGCTGTTGAGATGGTAATCTCAACTATCGTAGGAAGCTTGAAGAAAGGAGAAGACGTCTCCGTCGCAGGTCTTGGAATTTTCGCAGTGAAGGCCCGAAAGGCTCGCACCGCTAGAAATCCAAAAACCGGTGAATTGATCCAGGTCGCGGCTATGACAGTTCCGAAATTCCGCGCCTCCAAAGCTCTTAAAGATGCGGTAAAGTAAGACTTCTTACTTTCCAACCTTTACAAAAAACCCTCCGTTCGGAGGGTTTTTTGAATCTAAAAAATAAAGTTCAAAAAATGGCTAAATAAATATCCTTTGGATTTTCGGGTTAATCCTCGTAACAATCTCATAACTGGAACTATCCGCATAAGAAGCAACTTCTTCAGGTGTAATAATCTCATCACCCATTTTTCCAATAAGGATAACCTCATCACCCATTTTTGTTTTTTCAATATCGCTCACATCAACCGTAATCATATCCATAGAAACACGACCAAGGACTCTCGCACGCTTTCCACCGATTAATACGTGCCCAATAGACGACAGCGACCGTGGGAAGCCATGCCAATAGCCGATAGGACAAATTGCGACCTTGGTATTTTTTTGAAAAGTCTCCGTGAAGTTATAGCCGATTCTCTCCCCTTTCGGTATTATTTTAATTTCAGCAATAATCGTTTTCCAGACAAGAATAGGGGATAATTTTATTTTTTTCTCAAGCGCTCGTTTCACCTCCTGCGCAGGCCATAGTCCGGACAAGCCCATTCCGATGCGAACCATATCAAAATGATATTGAGGGAAAAGAAGAGCCCCCGATGTTGCGCTCGCGTGCTTAATAAAAGTAAAACCGGCATTCATGAGAATCTCCACCGCCTCTTCAAATTCTTTTGCTTGATTTTCCGTATCAGCGGTAAAACTCGGATTCTTTGCATTAGCAAAATGCGTATAAACGCCTTCTATCACAATTTGTTTGTTTTTTAAAAGGATAGCGGAAAGCTTTTTCACGTCTTTTATGAAAAATCCCTGACGATGCATACCACTATCAATTTTTATATGAACGCGGGCGGGAGTTTTTTCTTTCACAAGCAAATTAAGCGCATCAAAACTCGAAAGAGTAATACAAATATTGTTTTTGGTGGCAACATGGATATTTTCATTTATCGTGTAACCCAAAACAAGCACCGGTTTCGTGATTCCGGCTTTTCTGAGCGCTAAACCCTCGGTAATTGAATCCACCCCGAAGTAATCAGCACCAAGAGTATCCAATTCTTTAGAAAACCCAATGAGCTCATTTCCATAGGCATTCGATTTCACCACAGCCATCAATTTCGTTCCTGGTTTGATCAGACCGCGAAAAACCTTGTAATTACTCGCCAGCGCCCGTCTATTGATTTCCAGCCATGTGCGGACTTTTAGTGTTTGGGGTTTGTTGTTCATTAGATATATTATAACCGAAAATATCGATTTTGGTTACTTGCAAAAAATTCCGCGTGTTGCGGAATTTTTTTGTGCCCGAGAGAGGAATCTTTCTCCTTACAGGAGCGGTACATGTTTTATACCTCACTTCGCCGACCTCGGCTCGTTACGGTATATTCAACATCTTCAAATCCTCACGAAAGAGAAGCAGTTCTCTTTCTTCTCGGGCACACAAAAAATCGGCTCAATGCCGATTTTTTCTGTGCCCGAGAGAGGACTTGAACCTCCATGTATTGCTACATACGCACCTGAAGCGTACGCGTCTACCAATTTCGCCACCCGGGCATACGTGTATATAAGGGATTAACAAATCATCCTTATATACACACCCTATCAAATCTCTCTATAAAATACCAATGGTATTACTTCTTAAACCATTTACCGTATTTATCGCCAAATTTTTTCAAATTGTCGGAGATGTCTTCTTCTTTATTTTTTTTAATTTCCGGTTTCGAATCCTCTTCTTTCTCTTCAATCAGTTCTTCACTATTCAATGCTGAAATTTCTTCTGATAGTTCTTCCTCAAATTCTTTTTTCAACTTAACCGGTTTTGGTTTCTTTCCTTCAATAATTTCGAGCATTTCCTCAATCTCATTTTTCGGCAAAAGTCCCTGTAAAACACCTCGGAATATTTGCTCTTGAAATTTCTTTTGCAGGATATTTGTCATTCCTCCCGGTGGCATACCTTTTCTTATCCAGTTGATATAAGGATATGCGGTTTCGCTAATAGGGAGAGTAACCAATACAATATCATCCGCCTGATTCGTATCATCAGATTTATTTCGTTTTGCCTTTGCAATCTGTCTCTTCTTTTTCTCTTGTGTCTCAGGGTTCGTATTCATCGTCAATTGGACACCTATTTCTTCCGTTTCTTCTGATTCTTCAACCCTTACCCCACGAAGTCTTTTTGGAATACGAATATAAAAATCTATTTTTCCCTCAACATCTTCGTAAATATCCGCATCTTCAATCTTTATCGGAAGATTACAGTCAATAATCATCTTCTGAAAAAATGTTTTAACAATTTTTTCAGCAACTATTCCGGGCTGTATTTCATTTTTTTCTCGCCGTTCTGATACCGCCGTATAAGCCGTGGTTAGATGCTCACGCCCAATCCTATCAAACTCTGAGGTCGATTTTGGTTTCTGGTGAATTTCTGTTTTTAAAATTTGATCATCCGCCAAAGAAAGAATATTTCTTCTTGCGTCATCGACAATAAATCGTTTTCTCACTTCTCTCGGAACGGTTCCGTCCATTTCATATAAAATCCCCCATTCCGGGTCAGTCAAGATTTCGCCTTTTGTTGCAGAAGATTTTGTTCCGTCAGGAAGAGTAATAATGGCTTTTTCCTCTTTTTCGTTCCATGAAACGGAACGCACGGTTGTATCCCCGTCAAAACCAATAACGGGTTCATCTTTATCGATGGCCTGCAGTTTTTCATGCAGTTTACCCATTATCTTATTCTTCATATTTTGCAAAGTGAAGATTTCCGCCGCCGTTTCTTTTGTCCATATCCCTTTTTTCACAAAGTCTTTTCCCATTTGAGTAATCTCACCCTTTATCGTGTTTTTCTCTCCTTCATCTTGAGATTTTTTAAACTCGGTTATTTTCTCATTCGTTGCGAGCAACGATTCTTCAAAATTTTCTTTCATATGCATACAGAATACCAAATTGAAGAAGAACAAGCAAAAAACTTTTAAATCTCACAGAAATGATTTCGTCCTCTTACGGTGGTATTTTTTTGTTTTTTATGATATATATAATAGTAATTGAATAAAGAACGGGGAGAGGTGGCTGAGTGGTCGAAAGCGCCTCACTGCTAACGAGGTATCCTGTAAAAAGGATCCAGGGTTCGAATCCCTGCCTCTCCGCCTGTATTAAGAAATGCCCTTTTTAGGGTATTTTTTAATGCAGGCGGAGAGGAGAAAGACAACTGCTTGTCTTTCGTCGGGGATTCGAAGATGTTGAATATATCGCAACGAGTCGAGATCGACGAAGTGAGATATAAAACCCGTACCGTCCATGTAATGGAAGAAATTCCCTGCCTCTCCGTCAAAAAAAACACCGGCAACCGCCGGTGTTTGTATATATCTCGTCGTTAAACGAGTGAATAGATAACTCCTCCGAGTAAGATAATAAAGAGTATAGTATCAAAAAGCGTGTGATAAGTAATACTCCAAGCTAATGCTCTTGCGTGCGCTAAATGAAGTTCTTCTTCTTTGCAAAACGGAAGAGTTTCCAAATATGCTTTTCGGTATTTATATCCGAGGAAAAGCCCGAGAATAATGAGCGATACGCCGGCTGCGATGGGAATTCCGAGTATAAGATGAATTAAACCGAAGAACGTTGACCACGCAAATATCTCGCCCCAGGTGGTGTGTCCGTGTCGAAACATTCCTTCTTCTATTGCGACAAAGAACGGCGCAACAAAAACAAGAGAGACAAGCAGAAAGATAGGAGCATACCTAAGATAATCTGCCTGTGTTTGCACGAGATCCGCAATCGGTGTGAGAATAATATTCCCGCCTTCCGGTGAGAAAAAATTCATCCAACCAAGTCTGGAAAGTGGCACAAATAATGATAAAAGAACAAAAGATGAAGCGACGAGAGTTAAAACTCCCAACACTTCCGCGACCATTTTTGGCCGTACTCTTTTCCAGATAAAAGAAATAAACGAAAGATTTGTGAACGCATCATAAAAGATACGTACTAAGAAATAAACAGCGTACGCCAAAGCGGCATATTTGAGTAAAACGAACGGATCCATAAGAAATCCCTCCTTTGTGTATAATCATCTGTTTCCAATGTTACGGTAGCACACCTTTCGAACACGCGCAAATTAACATTCAATCATTTATGCGATACAATTACCGCATATGGAATCAAACATTGCTGAGAAAAACAAAACGATAAATGAAAACATCTCCATCGATGAGTTGTTGAATATTCGAAAAGATGAGCCAAATCCTTATGTCGCCCTGCAAAACAAGCTGGATGATATTATTATGGAAAAAAGAGAATCTTTGTGGACGAAGGGTGGAGTTGAAGATATAAAAACCGGTGATTATTTTGTGGAATATGGCGGGATGGATTTGAGCCTTTGTGATGTCGTCGGAAAATACGCACCACTCGGAGAAAATATCGATGCGGGGCTTGCCTACGGACTGGAAAAAAATATTTTGATTGAAATTGGCCAAACACCTATTCTTGTTGCTGACTTACATAATTTCGCCGCGCCATTCATTTTGGAAGCGATTAATTCAGGAAAATTGGAAAAAGGCAGTTCAATGGATCATATTGACTACCATTCTGATGTCGGAGATGAAGAAGGCAATGATTTTGAACACTATTCCTCATTAAATTTATCCGATAAAGAAAAAGTAAAATTTCTTTTAAAAAATTCCAGAATCGGAACGTGGCAAACTTCTCCAATTATTCAAAGTGGCGCTGTCGCAAAGGATAAATGGAGATGGCTTTGTTTAGATAGTGAGGGAGAATGGAAGGAGAAAAACGGAGAAGAAAAAATAATTAACGAAGAACCCTCAATAAACAACGGCCCGGATATTTTAGATATTGATCTTGATTATCTTTGTTTGGAAGACGACAAACTAACGGAGGAAGAAAAAGCCGGTGTTCTTCTAGGAATAATCCCAAAAAGTATTGCTGATAAAATTGCCGATACTCTCATGCTTTCAAAAAATGCGAAAGTAATAACTCTCGTGACGAGTCCGACCTTCATTCATCAAAAAAGAGCCATAGAATACGCAAAATATTTTATTCAACACTACAAAGAATCAAAATAGCTCAGCTCAATAAATCGCGCATTGTTGAATATCTCAAAATTTTTATTGACATTTCTTTTATATTACTGTATAAAAGTTCTTAGTTGTAATTTTATTTTCTAAAATATTGGAGGTATAAAGTTGAAACATCTTTTCGAGAAAACAACCGATATAAAACGAGTCGGAATTATAACCAGTGGCGGTGACTGTGGCGGATTAAACGCTTTTCTTTATGGAGCGATTATGACGGCTTTAAACAGCAACATCGAACCGATTATTATTCCGAGTGGAAATATTGGAATGTACAATCTCATTAACTATAATGAGGACGAAATTATTCCCGCGACAATTGAAATGGCGGAAAGTATAGACATTACCCGTTGCGGATCATCTGCCGGTAATACAAGAGCAAAAATTCACAAGATTGATGACTCAAAAGCGTGGGAGAGAGTCCTCGCCGGAGTAAAAAAACATCGTCTTGATGCATTTGTCATCTGTGGCGGCGACGGTTCCGGACGCGAATCCTTGCGATATGTTGAACACGGCATAAAATGTGTTCACGCGCCAAAAACAATGGATCTTGATATGCAGTCGTATTCTGTGGGCGCTGATTCCGCAATTAATAAAATTGCAAAAGTAATCGGTGACGCAAAAACAACAGGTGAAACACACGGCAGGGTTCTTATAATAGAAGTATTCGGTGCAAAAACAGGACACATCGCACTTCGTGGAGGGCTGGCAGCAAACGCAGATGCTATTCTTATTCCTGAGGTTGCATACGATTTAGGTATTGTATATGAAGATTTAAAACGTTCTCTTTTTGAACGCATCTACAATTCCCCCACATCAACAGGAACGTATGTAATCGTTGTTGCTGAAGGACTCAAAGAAACGGAAAAACGACCCGGGGACGGTGGAGCGACCGGTGCCGGCGCAATTATTGCCGAGCGTTTAAAAAAGATGATGGCGGACGATAAAGAAATACCAAAACTTATGAAGAAAGCTCGCCTTTTTGTTCCGGGAGTTAATGAACGACCTGAGATAAGAGACGTTGTTCCGCTTTATATCGCGCGTTCCGGAGACACAACCGCACTCGATATTAATTTCGGTTTGGAGATTGGGTCCGGTTCAATTTTTGCTCTTCTGCAAGGACTTTCCGGGGTTACTATTCTCGGGATTAACAAGCGAAATGTTAATTATATGCAAACAGTTGAAGCCATAAAAAAACGTAAGGTGAATAAAAACCGCGTCGCGTTGTATGAATATATGGGCTTCTGTTTCGGAAGAAATACAAAAGCATTCGAGCCGATACTGAATGAAGTAAAAAAACCTCCGATACGATTATACTAAGAACAAACCCTATTCAAGCGAATAGGGTTTTTATTTATACTATATCTATATTATGAGGTGTTATTTTTACACAACACGACACAGAAAACTATAAAGTAACCACAACTTGTGTTTTTAGTGACAGTAAATTACCATATCAAAGAGGAGTCCATTTTTGCTCTTTAAGGAGGTTTAATGAAGTTATTGCGCGCCATGGTCATAAATATCGTTATCCTGTTTTTACTTTCAGGAAACACAATCAAAGCAGAAAATCACACGTTCACTATTACCAATCAAACAATAACTCCAATTATTCAATTATTTGTTTTTGATAAAGTTGAAAAAAAATGGAAGGAAGACATCTTGAATAATGTCTTCATTGGAATGTTTTCAGAAGGCGTAATTAATTACAATAGCAAACCAAAAGATTGTTTCTTTAATCTTAAGGCGGTCTTCGATGGTGGCGATTCAGTGGAACGCAATGATTTTAATGTTTGCAAGCCCGATGTCTGGATTATCAGAAAATACGAATAAACAACGAAAGCTATTCCCAAACCTAATGGACCTCAATTCGAGGTCCTTTTTTATATATTTTGGCATTTTTTGGCCATAAAACACACCCCCTAATAAAATATTAGGACTTATGCTATAATCGCCAAATGAAAACAACACTTAAAAAAATACTTCTTATAATCGGGGTTATTTTCGCCCTAATCGGAATGCTTTTCACCTTCGTCTTTGTTGGGATGCAATTAGAACTTTTTAATGTGAGAGGAGGAATTACACAAAGAAATGAATTTTTTCTCGGAAACAACAAAGCAACAACGACGGTTATGTTAATCGATTATCCCTGTGTTGATACCACAAAAAAGGTTTGCGACTGGAAAGAAACTCCGGAATGGGGAGTTATTAAAAACGGTCTTCAAAAAGACGAATTTGTCATCAAAAGAGTATCCGAAGAGACGGGTATTCCAAAAAGAATGATTGCGGCAGTTGTTATCCCCGAACAGGCACGCTTTTTTACTGCAAACAGAGAAATATTCAAAAAATATTTTGAACCGATGAAAATACTCGGATCAATGTCTCAATTTTCTCTCGGTGTTTCGGGAATCAAAGAAAAAACAGCACTTGAAATTGAAGTGAATCTGGCAAACAAAGATTCTGATTTTTATCCGGGAGAGGGGTTGGATAAACTTATCGCCTATGAGCCGAATGCAAATAGAGAAAAGGAATTGTTCAATCGCTTAACGGATCCGAAAGATCATTATTATTCATACCTATATACCGCACTCTATATCAGAGAAGTTGAATCACAGTGGAAATCGGCAGGTTTTGATATTTCAAAAAACCCTGAAATTGCCGCAACGCTTTTCAATATCGGTTTCGATAATTCAAAACCGAATACCACCCCCGCAGTCGGAGGAACAGCAATTAACTTAGGTGGAAAAACCTACCTTTACGGCGAACTTTCCTCAAATTTCTATAACTCTGAAGAACTGGCGGATGTCTTTATGAAATAACATTATTCTCATTGCATTTTATTCTCTCTCGTACAATAATATCTATATGAAATTCGAACACTCAAATGAAATGCCTCCGGATTATGAAAGGATGAAAAATGAAATCCTTGCTGAATTTCCAAAAGAAAAAATTACCGGAGTCGACACAAAAACAGTCGAAGATTTTATTATCGGACAAGGACTTCCCTTAAAAGAATATGCTGTTCTCTCTGAGGAAGACCTTCCGAAAATTCGCGATATTATCGGAGATTCCAATTTCTTTCATGGAATGCTGGAGGGAGAAAAATTCGCCGGCTCGTATATTCCTGAACTTCAAATGGCTTTTGTGTATCGCCGTGGAATTGTCCCCTTGGCGACCGAAACAACGGGAAATATATTTTTGGAAGGCCTTCTTGTGCATGAACTCGGGGGTCATGCGACGAGTGGTTACAATGATTTTGTAACAACTGACAAAAAACACTTTGATGTTCCACGTCTCGGACTTTGCATTACAAATCACCAAAAAAATAACGAAGGCACAATGGAGGGATTAATGCTTGAAGAAGGCTGGGCAGATATGCAGTATGCGGAATACGTAAAAACCTCTCGTCCGGAAAAAAAAGATTCCCTTGTCCGAGAACTCGGTGCTGATATGGAAAAACTCATTCCGTTTACGATTCCCGAGGTTGGTACGATTGAAGTCCCCGTTAAATACATTTACTTGGACGAGGAATATTCCCCAAATGTACGTGCGACCTCGCTTGCCGGCTATGCGCTTGAACTTTTATGCAAGAAAAACCCAAAAATAAAACCTCTTCTTTTTGAGGCAAGAAATTCCGTACAAGCCCTCCGAGACTTAGCAAAAGAAATTGATGCCATCCGACCGGGACTCTATGAGGAACTGCAATCAGGAGAATACTCTATAAAATCCTTCGGAAAAAAATTAAAAGAGGTTATGGACGTTTGCGGATAAAGAGGGCGCTGTGTTGATATTGTGCCCACTTTATAGACCTTATTGTCTTTACGGACTGCGTTTTATATGTTATTCTCTACTTCATGGCAAAAAACGATACTATTCTCCGTTTTGACGAAGTTACCTTCGGATACAAAGAAACAAAACCTCTTCTTGAAGAAGTGGATTTTTCTGTACGCAGAGGAACGAAGACGACCGTCATGGGGCAAAATGGTTCAGGCAAATCTACCCTTTTTAAACTTATCACCGGCGAATTAAAGCCTTTCAGTGGGATTATAAACGTTGTTTCCGGTGTATCTATCGCTGTTTCCCGCCAAGTCATTCCGAGAGACGAACTCGAACTCACCGTCCGTGAATTTTTCATTAAAGCAATGGCGCAAATGTACTCGGAGAAAATTTATGACATTGACCCGAGGATTGATGCTATTTTAAATCTTGTAAATCTTCATGCGCCAAAAGAAAGAATTTTGAATACTTTTTCCGGCGGTCAACAGGCACGTCTCTTACTCGCTTCGGCGCTTATCCAAAATCCGGATCTGCTTTTACTTGACGAGCCGACCAACAACCTCGACAAAGCGGGAATTGAACATCTCACGGAATTCTTGAAAGCATATGACAAAACAGTCATCGTCATTTCACATGATTCGGGATTCTTGAACAGTTTCACTGACAGCGTTCTCTATTTGGACATTTTTACAAGAAAGATGGAACAATATGTCGGTAACTACTTTGACGTCCGCGAACAAATTTTAGCCCGTTTGGAAAAAGAAAACCGAAAGAATGCACAACTTGCGAAAGAAATTCAAGCCAACAAGGAAAAAGCCAACTTCTTTGCAATGAAAGGAGGTCAAATGCGTATGGTTGCAAAAAGAATGAGAGAGAAAGCCGAAGAAATGGAGGAAGAAAAAGTTGATGTGAGAAAAGAAGATAAAACCATCCGCCCATTCATTATTCCCTCTCAAGAAAATATCGGCGGAATCGTTCATATCACCGCGTTCAAAACGTATCATGACGGAGAAATTTTTCAGAGAAAAACCGATATCAAACTCGGTCGTAATCAACATCTCTTGCTCGCCGGCCCGAATGGAATTGGAAAAAGCACACTTCTCGAACTTATCGCACACAACGATTCCGAAGGAACGACTATTCCGCAAGATATTAAAATCGGCTACTACCGACAAGATTTTTCCACACTCAATTTTGATGATACGGTATTAAAATCGCTTATGGACGTCGCTCCCGAATTAACGGAAGAAAAAATCCGTGCCACCGCCGCAGGATTTTTACTCACCGGAAATGTCGTCTATTCAAAAATCGGTACTCTTTCAGAAGGACAAAAAGGTCTCGTTGCTTTCGCCCGCCTTGTTCTTGAACGCCCCGGCCTTTTGATTTTAGACGAACCCACCAATCACATAAATTTTAGACATATCCCGATAATCGCCGAAGCCCTCAACAAATACACCGGCGCCATGATTATGGTCAGCCACGTCCCCGATTTTGTAGAGAAAATCCGCATCGATGAAGTGCTCGATTTGGGGAAATAGTTTTATTGTGATTAAACATTATAAAAAATTGCCATCCAACTACACCTTTGATAATCTATAGAAATGAAAACATTTGTCATTACCGGTCCTTCATCTTCCGGAAAATCAACGCTTATTGAATTTTTACAGAATAAAGGGTTTTATGTTGTTCCGGAAATAGCTCGAAGCGTTTTAGAAGAAGGAGTTTTTCACCCAAGTCGCGACCCCTATCTTTTTCAAAAAGAAATAGCAAAAAGACAAGCAACAGCGGAAGAAAAAATGAAAAGTCTCGATATCCCTATTGCCTTCCTTGACCGCGGATTTCACGACCAAATTGCCTATTGTAAACACAGCGGTATTACGGAGTTTCCTCCCGAAATTCAAATTCATTCAGAGTATACCGGCGTATTTAATCTTGAAATGCTCAATAAATTCGAATCAGACGGCATACGAATCGAAAAAGGAGGTGAAGAAGCACGACAAATACATAAAGTCGCATTGGATGAATATAAAAAATGCGGAATTCCTGTCATTTCTATTCCGGCAATCTCTGTTTCTGATCGCGCAAAATTAATTATCGAGTATTCTCTAAAATTGCCTTCTTCCGCGGTCTCTGATATTCTTTAAGAAAATAAAGAATGAAAATAAAATAATGAATACCAAAAAAACCATATTTATTGCACACCCGATAAACGGAGATATTGAAGGAAACATGAAGAAAGTTCTTGATATATGCGCTCATTTACACAATGAGGACACTATCCCCGTCGCTCCTTACCTCATTTCACTTCAATATCTTGATGATTCCATACCAAAAGACCGCGACCTCGGTATCATCGCAAACCTTGAAACTCTTAATCGCGGATATGTCGATGAACTCTGGGTCTATGGAGACTCAATAACACCGGGAATGAAACAGGAAGTTACACTTGCCCTCTCCCTCGGTATTCCTGTTTTTCCACAAACAGAAGGCACAAAACGAGATTTTGAAATGATGTAAAGAAAAACGCCACGATTGTGGCGTTTTTTAAAAATAGTTTTTACGATTATTTTGTCGTTGTCGCATTTTCCATTGGAATTTCATCGGAGGAACTCGTTGCTTCAATAACTTTCAAGCTGAGCTGTTTTTTCATTTCTTTTTCTTTTATAGCGTTCTGTTTTTGAAGAGCCGCAAGTGTGGAGGTCGCTTTATTCAACTGTTTCATTTTATTTGAAAGTGAAAGGCTTTGAGCTTCCAGATTTTCTTTTGCCTCCTGTATTTCTAAAGGAAGCGAAGGATTCTCTTTTTCGAGGTCTGCAATTTTTTTGTTAATCACGATCATTTCAGCATCTCGTTCCGAAACGGATTGCATTACCGTCGTTTGAACTCTCACTTTATTTGAAAGGTCCCCACGGAGAGGGATATCCACAAAGATTCCGCCGAGTGCGCCGGCGAGAAGCGAGGCATTCAAAACTATAATAAAAAAAGAAAGTATGTTCATAAAGAATACTAGGGAGTTTTTAACGAGGTATCATCATGCAAAAGAGATGCCGCTATGGCTGTTTCATCCGCAATCGACGCAGTAACGATACCAATATCTACATCATTTTTTAAAATCTGAATCTCAACCTCTTGAAGTTTTGCGGTAGTACTGGCAAGATCATCGCGCAAGAGAGCATTTTCGGATTGAAGTTTTGATAATTTCTGTTTACCAAGGTCGAGAGCCAATTTCTGATCTTCTTCTGTACCCGAAAGAAGTGCGTGTGTTTCGCTGGAAACAGAAGCGATTTTATCCCTACGTCCCGAATAGTCATTCCAAAAATATATATTCGCAGAGGCAAGCAAGACAAAAACAGTGAGCGGGACAATGATTGGAGAAAATACGCTTTGAGAAACGTGGTTAGATTGATATTTTTTTTCCTGACTATCCATATCTCCATAATACCATACGTATAAAATAAATGCGTGTGTATTCTCTTTGCTTTTATGTGCTATAATAAAAACAGAATTCGAAACATGTAAAACGGTAAAAAACAACGAAACATAAAAAGAAACAGTAACACTCGAATTTGAAGGGTATTCGAATCACACGAAAGGGGAATTTTTAGTAAAAATAACGGTGAGGTCGGTCACTTGAACTTACAACAACAATAAAAAATAATATGAAACAATCACAATCAGCTCCACAAGACAAAGAGCGACTTGCACATGAATCAATTCACATGACGCGAGCCCCTCGAATGAGTAATAACGGAAAAAAGAAATAAATTATCAAATAACTGACTCTGAAAGGGGTCGGTTATTTTTTTATGAAGAATTCCCTCGTTTCAATACTTCTGCTATACTATTTTCATGTTACAAATATTCATTTTTGCGCTTACCGCTGTCGGTATTATCGTCATTTCGCACTTTTTTCTCTACGTTTCGTTTGTTCAGTTTTTTACCATTGAATCGGCAAATATACGTCATATAATTGCGGGATTACTCATCTTTTTCCCCATTGGACTTATCGGAGTTCAGGTGCTTGCCCATTATTATGATACTACCTTTACCCGAGGACTTTTCTATTTTTTCAGTCTTTGGTTTGGTATTTTGACGGCACTTCTTACTATATTCCTTCTCGCGTGGATTATTGTTGGGCTCGCAGGATTGTTTCATGTACTCATTCCCGGCCTTATCATTGGCGTTATTGCCTCACTTTTTACTCTAGGATATACATCATATGGAATCTGGAATGCTTATAACCCGATAGTGAAACAGGTCACGGTAACAATAAAGAACCTTCCGTCAGAGTGGAAAGGAAAGAAAGTCGTGCAAATATCAGATGTTCATTTGGGATTTATTTGGGAAGAACGCTTTTTTGAAAAACTGATTTCCGATGTTAACAAAATAAAACCTGACGCGGTGTTTATAACGGGCGATCTTTTTGATGGAACAGGAGACAAATTTGATTATGTCGCAAATGATCTTTCAAAAATTATTGCACCAAAAGGAAAATACTTTGTTACGGGGAATCATGAAACATATTTCGGAGTCGATAAATCCTATAATCTATTAAAAGGTTCCGGCGTTACAATATTAAAAGATGAAATGAAAGACGTTTCAGGTTTGCAGATTATTGGAGTAAGTTATGGAGAAAGAATGGAAAACAAAAACGTTTCCGCGGTCATTAGTAAATTGCAGGGTTACAACGAAAACGGCCCGTCCATTCTTCTCTACCACGAACCGGCACAAACGAAGGAAATAAAAGCTATGGGAATTAAACTTCAGCTTTCCGGACACACTCATGCCGGCCAGATATTCCCTTACGGTTTTATAACATCACTAGTTTATCCGGGAGTAGATTATGGACTTCACGTGTTTGGCGACTATTCTATCTATACATCAAGCGGTGCCGGTACCTGGGGCCCAACCATGAGGGTCGGAACAAATTCAGAGATTGTCGTCATTACGCTTGAGTAGCCCAATTTTATTGACAGTATTTATAAAATGAATTAATGTATTTTATGGAAAAAGGAGAAAATAATATGAATCAAAACGAAACACAGCAAAAAAAGATCACTATTTTTGAAGAACAAAATGAAACGCTTCAAAAAATCAAAAAAGAGGGCTTTGTAAAATATACAGGTTCCCTCGAAAAGCTTTCCGACTCTTTTGTTTTGAAAGACGGTGCTATTCGTTGTATTGATGAAGGAACGCCCGGTGGAATGCATTCAGCGGGGAGCGGTATTTTGAGAAACCAATCAGAGGTAGTGGATGCTTTTAAAAATGCGGGAGTCACTGAAATTACGAGTCATGACGGATGCGGAGCGGCAAAACTGTACGCAAAAGCAAATGGTCTCGACGAATCAAAGGCTGATGAATATGGAAAAAAATGGTCCGAGGAAATCGCAAAACAATTGGGGGTCCCTCATCAACATATTTCCGCAAGTGAAATGAAGAGACCAAGTGAATTTCATATCGCAAGAACAGTCTACTATGACGGAACCGGAAAATTCGATTTCGGAGAGGGAAAAGAACTCCCTCCCGGTTTTATCATCAGCAGAAAAATTCAAACCAAAGATGATTCTCTTAAAGAAACCGAAGTTGCCTTAAGTATCGCTTTTGGACACCACGGATTTTCCGACCTTATCACAGATGAGAATCCTTTCATTTTAGTCGCGATTGGAGAAACGGCAGAAGATACCGAACGGCTAAAGAAAGAGCTTGCGGAAGTCACCCATGAATATGACAAAAAAGTAATCATCGACGGATTTACTGCACCCTCTTTTTAATCTGTCGCGGAACAGAGCAATAAACAATATTTGGTGATTTTTTCTTCTTGACAAAAGCACAAACCATTGCTATTCTGCAATCAGAAACAGTTCCCAAATTTAGGAGGTTCAAATGAAAAAAGGTCTGTTAACACTGCTCTCGGCAGTCGCTATTGTTGCGCTCATTCAGCTCAATCCGTCTTGTACGGAAACGCAAAAAATTGACGGTACCATTACGGCTGTTCTTCCGATAAATGCCAAATATATTAGCGTCGTCCACAACGACAAAAATGGTGTTCCTCGTACCGAACAGGTTTTTCACAGCCAGACAGTCACCGACGGAATAACAACAGTTAACCCGCATGATTATATTCCCCAATATTGTAAAACGGAATGCAAATCATATGGAGACATCATTCCAAAGCTGTTCTGAGACAACTATCACAAAGAAACATTAAGAAAAATCCGACGACTCATTACGAGTCGTCGGTGTTTTTTATAAAATCAGATTAAACAAATATCCGGTCACGATAATTCCCAAACCTACTACTCCAAAATAGAGAGCCAAGAGTTTTGGTTTTAAAACATTTCGCAAGATAATCATCTCGGGTAATGAAAGAGCGGTGACGGACATCATAAAAGCAAGCGCTGTGCCCATCGGTAAACCTTTTTCAACGAGTGAGCGAACGATTGGAATTGTTCCTGCAGCATTTGAGTAGAGAGGAATACCAATTAAAACAACGATAATCACGGCGAATGGATTACTCGCACTCGCATACGTCGCAAGAAAATCATTAGGTAAATATCCATGAATTAAGGCGCCGAGAGCCACACCGATCATGACGTAAGGAAATACTTTTAGTACTAAATCCTTTGTGTAGTAGTAAGAAGTGAGCAAACGATTATTTATAGTTTGTTTAACTTCGTCTTCCTCTTCCGATTTGAATTTCCATACATATTCTTCCACTAAATGTTCCAGTTTCATTTTTCCAAAAATGACACCTGCGACGATCGCCAGGAGCACTCCGGAAAAAACGTACAAAAGGGCAATTTTCCAACCGAACATTCCAAACAAAAGCACGACGGCAATTTCGTTCACCATTGGCGCAGAAATGAGGTAGGAAAACGTCACACCAAGTGGTACGCCCGCTTCTAACAGCCCAATAAACAAAGGCACAGCGGAGCACGAGCAGAAAGGCGTAATAACACCGAGCAATGATGCGAGAATATTTCCCACAATCGAAAATCGATTGGAGAGCAATCTCCTTATTTTTTGCGCAGGTAAATATGACCGAATAAACGTAATCGTGAAGATGATGGCAATAAGAAGCAAACCGATTTTAACACTATCATAAATGAAAAAGTGTAATGCTCCATACAAAACATCATTTGGTGAAACTGACGTAAAAGATAGCACAAAATCAGCAAATTTTTCTATCGGATAGAAAATAGACATACTATTTATTCCTTATTTATTATCAAGAAGAATTTTTTTAATCTTCTCTTTTTTTACTTCTTCCGGTTCAATTTCAAACCCGGTCATAACAACTTTTCCACGAATAGTGATTACGGGGGTTTTGAGAACATTCAGCTTCAAAACTTCCTTAATATCAGGAACATACGTGATATTTTCAGTAATCCCAGCATCTTTTGCGACACGAGAAACGAGATTAAAAAGTTTTTTACAAGTCGGGCAACCTGAACCGAGGACTTTAATATCCATCGGGATTGTTTCGCTTTTTTCAATTTCCTCAATCATGTTTTTTTCCTTTACAGTTTTTCCAAAAATTCTTGTAAACCACTGAAACTTTTTTTGTTTAAAGAATAATGTACCCATTTGCCCTCCTTTCGAGTCATAATCAGATTATTTTTTCGTAACGCGCCCAAATGGTAAGATACCAAATTTTGAGGCAATTTTAGATGTTTCAATATCCCGCAAACACATTTTTCACCCGTCGAAAGATACTGAATAATTTGTATTCTTTCCTTTCCTCCGAGAACCTTAAATGCCTGTGCGATTGTTTTGTTATTCATATACATATCAAAGAACTTTGATATGTATAATACTAGCACAATCATTTTTTATGTCAAGAAAAAACCGCCCCGATAATTTGGGGCGGTGTATTTTTAACTCTGTACGAGAGGAGCCGAAAAATCAATAGGGCCAACGTCTTTGATGATACATCTTGGACTGCTCCAAGTGTTGATTATCGCTTGCGGAGTACCGATACCGGCACCGCGAGGGTCGCCACTTGGGCCAAACCAATGATTTTGCGGAGCGCCTGTCGTGCGAGCGCGCATACCTGCATAAGTTGTACCGTTTACGGTTGCACCGAGGACTTTGTTAATAAAAACAGGGTCATCGGAAACCACAGCTGCGGTCAAATGATTTTCCATGCGTTCGCATGCTTCCAAAATAAGAGGAAGTTCTTCGTCAGAATAGGTAGTGATTACTTGGACTGGACCGAAAACTTCTGATGTTACCCGCCTCCAATATTTTTCCGATAATATTTTTTTAATCGGCACATATACGGCGGTCGGTTCTATCGCTCCATAACATTGCGGAATGTTATGATCTATAAGTGGTTTACCTCCAAAGACAAGATAAGCACCGGGAATTTCGAGAAGTCTTTTTATATGTTCAAGCATTGCTTTTGTGTTCCAAGTCAACACCGGACCAATCGTCAAATTTTTCAAATTTCGAGTTGCCGCCAAGTCTTTCAGTCTATAAAACAAACTTTGTTCTTTCCATTTTTTGTGTACAAAAAGGATTGATGTTGCTGAACATTTTTGTCCGCTCGCCGCATACGCATCTTGGTCACATTGCCAGGCTACATAATCAAGATTTTCTTTTTTGTAATCAGATCCGAGAATTTTCCAATCAAAGCCCGCGTCTTCAATCCGCACTTTTCCGCGCATAATCTGCGAAATTTCTTCTGCAACTTTACTGGAACCGGTGAATTGAACAAGACGAATGATATCATTCCCTTGTTTCAGTAATTCGTTCATTACTGAACCGCTACAATGAATCAAATCAACATCTTCTGTCGGTAATCCGCACCAATGAAGTAGTGATATAAATTGATCAAGTACGGGTTCTACCGTCCTTGCGGTTTTGATGAGAGGTTTATTTCCCATATAGAGTGCACCCATAAGTTGAAGTGCCGGAATCTCGATCGGAAAATTAAACGGTGCAATGATTACTACCGGCCCGTATGGCCATTGATAATCTTGCGGTTGTTGCCCAAAATGATCGCCCGGGGTTGTCTTCCCTGTTGCTAAAAATCGTACCTGATCGCCACAGAAATTTTTCAAAAACTGTTTTGTCACATTTACTTCGCCGAGCGCTTGTATATATGATTTTGGCATCACACTCTGAACGAGTTTTGCAAAATAATCAGCGACTTTTGGATCTTCCAGTGCCATCGCGGCTTTGAAGGAAACTTCGCTGAGCATTTTATAACGCTCAACATTTTTTATCGGATTATGAAGTCCGCTTTTCGGACACTTCGCCAATGATTTTAAAAATGGCGTAATTTCGTCAATTTTTGTATCGGGTTGTTCATACAAAGGCGTACCATCGAGCGGGTTTATGATAAAAGCGGTTTTTGCCGTATTTACATACTCCCCGTCAATAATGTTGCAGGGATGATTCAGATCATCTTTCAGAGCTCTCAATAAATCATCATAATTTGACATAATCTTCTCCTTTTACCCACCGTAGCTCGCTAGCGACGACAGGCTTTCTTGTTGTTAAAGTACCCATTTCCTATTCCTATACTGCATAATTTATACGGTTATGTCAATCTGTTTTATCATATATTTATGATATAGTTTCGAGAGATTACATAAGGGGAGAGTACCAATGAACAAGATAAAATGGGCATTTCTTTTAATATTTATTATATTAATGGGGTGTGCGACAACACGAATAGATTATGGTGGTAATTTGGGTGAATATTTAACACTCGTAAAACTGGCGCGAAGAACAGAGCAAAAGGTGATAATAGACTATGAATGTTATAGCGCCTGTGTTTTATGGCTTTCTGTCGGTCCGGAACTTCGGGTTTCAAAAAAAGCATTGTTTGGTGTTCACGAGGCGAGAAAAACGAGTTTTAGAATAAATGGGATATTAACCCCTCCAATAAGCTACGAGTTTGCCAAACGTTCCGAAGATATGACGAAATTTTACAGATCGAGAATTCCCGAATGTGCCGTCCGTCTATTCGACAGCGAACACGCTTTTGATAGCGGCGAAATCACCACATTCACCGGTGAAGAAGTCCTAAAAGCTTGCCCGGAAATAAAAGAATATATTGCGAAATAAACAAAGCACCCCGACAAAAGTCGGGGTGCCTTTTTTTTAGCAAAACCAACACCGCATCTATTGTCCGGGTGTTTCCACTAAAACTTCCGTCAGTTCTTCTTCTCCTATGAGCCGTTTATTTTTCCAATCGCCCTTTACAAACCATACAACCGCCAAGAGCGTCGTAAGAATGTAAGAAATAGGAAATGCCCACCAAAGACCTAAAATACCAAGACTGGTGTGTTTAGAGAGAATATATGCCGCTGGAAATTGAAGAACCCAAAACGAAACCACTGAAAAAAGGAGTGGAATTATCATGTTTCCCGAAGCGCGGAATACACCGGAAAGAGACATTTGTGCCCCGAGGAAGCCGAAAGATAAAGACATAATCCGCACAAAAGTTGCGCCTTGTTTTATTACTTCTTTATCGTTGGGAACAAAGAAGCGCACTAAATTCTCTGCAAAGAGGAAGCACAACAAACCAATCGCAGAAAGAACAACGAAAGAGATTATAGCGCTTAAAACAGCTGTGTCGTGTGCCCTCTTCATCTTCCCCGCACCAATATTATGCCCGACCAGAACGGAGGATGCCACAGAAATACCAACAGCCGGAATAATTACGAGTTGCAAAAGATTTGAACCGACACCATAAACGGCCGTGGTGATAATTCCGAAACTGGTGATCAAGAACATCATGACAAGAATGCCGAGTGAACGAATTGACTGTTCCAGAGAAGCCGGTAAACCAAGAAAGAAAAGTTTTTTTAAAAAAGGAAAATCCGCTTTAAAATGAGAAGAAGAAAGATGTATCGGATAATTACCGAAGAATAAAAGACAAAGACCGATTACGGCAGCAACAACCTGGGTGCCAAAAGTTGCCATGGCCGCTCCCGCCACTCCAAGCGCAGGAATACACTTCCATCCAAAAATAAAAAGCGGATCTAAAATGAAATTTAAGGTCGTAGTACAAAAAATAATTACCATTGGAACCTTCACTTGACCGACGCCACGCAAGACAGATTGAAAAACAGTAAAACTAAACATAAAAGGCAAACCCAGAAATATCGCGCGCAAAAATCGTAAAGCATTATCTGCAACGCCGGAATCAACGTTCATTAAACGAAGCAGCCATGGAGAAAATATCCATCCGACAGCGCTTAAAATTACCGAAAACGAAACCACGAGAATTAAAGTCTGGGCGGCAACGTGATTCACTCGACTATGATTGCGGGCTCCCGAGTGTTGAGCGACGAGAGCAGAACCGGCAATGGAAAAACCGGTAGCAACAGAAACAAGAAGAAAAGTAATAGGAAAACTAATGGAAACGGAAGCAACAGCATTCGCACCCAATCGCCCAACCCAAAAAGCATCCGTTAATTGATATGCAACCTGAAGAAGGTTGATACAAATAATGGGGATGGCGAGTTTTGCGAGGGATCGGGCAATCGGACCTTCCGAACCGCACCACACTTTTTTAATACAGTTTGTTTCCATACAAATACGACGATAAACCTTTGTTTTACCTAACAATACACGTTATACTACAAATGTCTCGATATATCAAAGGTATATCGATGAAAAGGAATACGAAACAAAAAAACGCCTCGACTTTTCAGTCGGGGCGTTTGAATCAACAACATATCATGAGCCTGATACAATCCTTCGCCGGTCGTATTATCTTGCGTATTTATCAAATTCTTTGTTTCCATTTCAAAGGATCTCGGAACATTTCTGATAACCACGGTTTCATCAACTCGTTCGTATTCGACTGTTTTTCCATGAATGTTCAGAAAAAGCAGTTCGACATCACTAGCAAGATCAAGAATAAGCGGTGTCTTTTTTGGTACATCTTTATTGCGAAGCACTCTATACTTCGCGGTGACACTTGTTTCTTTTTTGTCCGCCACTCCAGTTCAAAAAAACAATTTAGCAACCCCTGGTTAGATTTTTTATTTCAAAGTTCTTTTAAAAAAGCTATAAATAAGATTTTTATCCGGATTTAATGGATAACAAACAACAATGTATGTCAATATGCCGAACATTGTTAAATTTTGGTATTATAAAAGGAAATGACACATATAAAAAGAACAAAAGATGAACTTTGGCTCCTTCGTGATAAACACCAAGGCGAAGAAACTCCTGAGTTTCATAATGATATAAGTCGACTCGCTAACGGAGAGCCCGTTGATTACGTGATCGGATTCAGTGAATTTCTCGGAGCAAAAATTGATCTTACCCATCGACCATTAATACCCAGACAAGAAACAGAATATTGGGTTGAAAAAATAATGCATTCACTCCCTTTGAGCGAAGTGAATATTCTCGACATTTTTGCAGGTTCCGGTTGTATCGGGATTGCACTCCTAAAAAATCTTCCCAATTCAAATGTTGATTTTGGAGAAATGGATCCAAATCTTATTCAACAAATTGAAAAAAATCTTATTATAAATGAGATTGATTCAGCACGTACCCACATCTATGAATCTGACGTTTTCACCAATATCCCGCCCAAAAAATACGATTATATTTTTGCTAATCCTCCTTACATTTCTCACGACCGAAAATATCAGGTTGCAAAGTCAGTAATTGAACATGAACCACACATGGCTCTCTTCACAGAAGATGACGGATTATTTTTTATAAAAAAACTCCTAAATGAAGCTCCCGACTTTCTCAATCCAAAAGGAAAGCTCTTCATGGAATTCGACGAGTGGCAAAAAGATACAATCGAAGAACTTGCGAAAAATTCAAAATTTGACGCCATTTTCCTAAAAGACCAATTTGATAAATGGAGAGTGATGGAGGGAATATTAAAATAGCTCTTCATTCGCACAGACGGCTTCATTTTGCTATGATACGCTTATGACACCCGATTCTCGCATTGACGCAACGTTTCGTCTCACTCCGCTTCAAAAAGTCGCTTTGGCTAAGCTCAATTTGCATACCATTATTGAGCTTCTTTATTATTTCCCCACGAGATACAGCAGTATTTCGGAAATTAAAAATATTTCCGAGCTTATTATCGGAGAAAGAGCGATAATATATGGGAAAATTTCAAATCTCAAAACAGCAAAAGGATATGTTTCAAAAATGACGTACGCCGAAGCAACCATTGAAGACCGCACGGGAAAAATTAAGGCGGTGTGGTTTCGCCAACCATATATCGCAAAAATGTTTGTCGAGGGAGATTTTGTAAAACTTTCGGGAACGGTTACAGAAAAAAGCGGCGGAAAATATCTCAATAATCCGGAAATTGAAAAAACAAAAGATATGCCGATAGATTCCGGAAATTCCCTCTTTAAAAATACTGACCAAATCGGTATGGTTTCGTATCCTGTTTATCCGGAAACGCAAGGTATTACCAGTCGCTGGATATATCACGCGATTGATAAAGTCATAAAAAGCGGGCTCGTTGAAAATATTGTTGACCCGATTCCGAACGAAATTCTTGAAAAATATCATCTTCCCGCCCTTAAGACCGCACTTGTCTGGGTGCATATGCCGAAAGAAGAATCTCATGGATTGATTGCTCGCAAACGTTTCGCTTTTGAAGAAATTTTCTTTATTCAGCTTCTCCGCCAAAGAGCGAAAAAGGAATACGAGAAAAACAAATCGTTCCTCGTCGACACAAAAAAAGAAGATGTGGATGATTTCATTTCACGCTTCCCCTTCCGTCCGACCGATGCGCAAACAAATGCCATCGAAGCCATATTCAAAGATCTTCGTTCTGAAAAACCGATGCTTCGACTTCTTGAAGGAGATGTCGGTTCAGGAAAAACATTTGTCGCCGCCGCGATTGCCTATGCGTTAACTCAAGAACATTCTCAAGGCGAATTCACCAAACTCCAAACCGCCTATATGGCGCCGACTGAAATTCTCGCGACACAACTTTTTGAAAACTTCATAAAATATTTTTCTCATCTTCCCGTCACGATAGGGCTCGTTACCGGTTCTGGTTGTAAGAAATTCCCTTCAAAAGTCGACCCGTCAGGCTGGACAAATATTTCAAAAACACAACTTATGAAATGGGTTGCGGGTGGCGAAGTAGATATTCTCGTCGGCACGCACGCCATCATTCAAAAAACCGTCTCATTCAAAAATCTCGCTCTCGCCATAATCGACGAGCAACACCGTTTCGGTACATCACAAAGAATGAAGCTTGTTCACAAAGGTCAACCGGTTCCCCATTTTCTTTCGATGACAGCAACACCGATTCCGCGAACGCTCGCGCTCACCATTTACGGAGACCTTGACCTCACCCTTCTCGATGCAATGCCCCCGGGAAGAAAACCGATTATCACGGACATCGTTTATGCGACAAACCGCGATAAAATGTATGCGGATATTCGCAAAGAATTGGAAGCCGGGCGACAACTCTATGTCATCTGCCCGCGTATTGATGAACCGGATCCGGATAAAGAAATGGCGCTTCAAGCAAAATCCGTAACAGAGGAATCAAAACGTCTCAAGAAAAATGTTTTTCAAGAATACAACATCGATATTCTTCACGGAAAAATGACGCCGTCCGAAAAAGAAAAAACGATGGCAAGATTTGAAGATAAAAAAATTGATATTCTTTGCGCGACCTCCGTTGTGGAAGTAGGTGTTAACGTGCCAAATGCCACAATAATAGTCATCGAAGGCGCGGAACGATTTGGCCTCGCCCAACTCCACCAACTCCGCGGACGTGTCATCAGAAGCAATCACCAAGCGTTTTGTTATCTTTTGACGGAAAGCTCAAACCAGAAGACAAAAGACCGCCTACATGCCTTAAAAACCGCCAAAAACGGCTTTGAACTGGCTGAAATGGATTTGGCATTGCGTGGAGCAGGAGAACTTGGAGGTAAAAAACAATGGGGTGTCAGCGACCTAGGAATGGAGGCTATAAAAAATCTAAAAATGGTAGAAGCTGCCAGAAATGAAGCGAGAGAGATGTTAAAAAAGAACCCAACCCTAAAGAAATACCCTCTCATTTCCGAGAAACTCGCAAACAAACACGAAATCAGTCATTTTGAGTAAAAAAATACCATCAACCCGCACTTTACAAATATTGTTTATTTGTTACTATTGAGAGAGAAATTTGAGGGGGTTTAAGGGGGAAAAATGGTTTCTTTCAAACAGGAAAAAATAGAAAAAGTTAAAGCAGACGTAGATATAATGGAAGACCTTCTCGGAAAAGGAATAGATGAAGGCATCAAAAAAATTGTTACCGCTTTACGAATTCACTATATTCCGACAACAATGTCCTGTGAAGGACATTTTGAATATGGTTGCGCTTATCCATGGTGTGACATTGATACGCCGATAGATGATCCAAAAACAAACAAACTTGTTCATTTTCTCATTAAATTTTATTCAAAACGTTACGTGCGAGAAGATATTCGATTGAGTCTAGTTTTCTTTCCAGACCCAAGTATGAGACTGCAATCAGCCGGTTCTTCCTCTATTCGTTTTTTGGAAAAAGAAACTGCCATAAAAAAAATGGAAGAATACAGAAAAGAGATGAACGATTTTGCTGAATTTTTGTTTAATGAACACTCGGATGATTAAGTAAAAAACGATTTCCACCACATCGCACTTCGCGATTGGTGGGCTTTTTTGTATCTCTTCACTTCCGTCCATCATTCCAGACCGCGATCTTGAATTCACTCTTGACGACGTGGATTCTGAATCAAGTTCAGAATGACGACGAACGCATTTTAATAGTAACCGTCGTCATCCGGGGATCCACGTCATTACGGCATTGATTGCGGGTCAGAGCCCGCAATGACGGGGAAGCGAGAGTGTCTAGGATTTTATACTTGCGTAATTCTATTTTTTGTGTTATTTTAATAAAAGAATAATTTTTGGAGAAAATCTTGGAAACGCTTGGAAAAATAAAATTTTCGGAATGGCTTGTCTTTGTCCTCGGTGCGGGGGGATATATTCCGCTCATTATCGGTGGAATTCACCACCCTTCTGAAATAAATATCGCAACATACAGTTTGTGGTTTATCCTCTGTTCCATGATTGCTTACTCTTCATGGAAACAACACTTTGCCGGATGGTTTATGCCATTAGGGTGGGTAGTCGGAGAGATGGGGATTATTGTCTCAGCACTATATATTGGCGGATATACATTCAATTTGGGCCAAGAAGAAACGGCCATCTTTTACGGTATCATTGCCACGCTTTCAGCTTGGATTATCATCGGACAACAAACAGGAAAATGGAACCCTCGTATTCTTTTTTTGGGTTCGGTCATAGCTGACATCCTTTCCTTTTATCCTCAAATTAAACAATATCTGATGCCTCATGAGGCAGTTACGGTATGGTTTATTATCGGATGGGTCATGTTTATCGCCGGATTGATTATAAATATAATTTTCGTTGAGAAGCTTCCACAAAAATTAGCTATCGGAAAAGAAGCCTATCGGATAAAATATGACGAAGAAAAAAATATTCTTCGACTTCTGGAAAGTTCTCTGTTGGGGCTTGAGAGTATCATACTTTTATCAGGAACCATCTGGCTGATGTGTTCATGACCTACAACCCTGAATAGAATCAGGGTTGTTTATTACCAAAAAATACGCTAAAATTCACCGTATAGAAGAAAACCAAACGAAACGGGCGCATAGCTCAATTGGTTAGAGCATCCGGCTTATATCCGGAAGGTTCATGGTTCAAGTCCATGTGCGCCCACAAAATAAATTAATTCATCTCGACAAAAGAGGCTTATTTTTGGATTGAGAGAGTGAAATAAAAGTCGCAACTTTTATTTCCGAACGAATGAGAAAAATATCGTAGCGAAGCGAAGATATATCCGGAAGGTTCATGGTTCAAGTCCATGTGCGCCCACAAAATAAATTAATTC
>CAIJYI010000038.1 GCA_903824855.1 uncultured bacterium
AATACTGTTCTTAACGACATAACAATCGACAAGGACTATTTGGAGGTTGCACTTGAGTACTTGAACGACAAACAGAAGCGTGCAGGAGACGAAGAAACCGTCTGTCGGGAGGCATTGCAACTGTCTTATGACAATTGTCAGGTACGACTAAAAAATCTCAATAGGGAATTTACCTCACCGCAAAACGCAAAGCATGATATATATACGCCAGAAGAATATCTCGAACAGAAGAAAGATATATTAAACGAAAGACGTAAAATTGAAACGGCACTTGGTGGAATCAAAGATAACTTTGATAAGGTTATTGAGGCTACAGCGAGAACTTTTACCTTCTGCACATTCGCCTCCATACATTTCAACAAAGGGACTCTTCAAGACAAGCGAACGATACTGTCCACAATCGGCTCGAACCTAACTTTAATCGACAAAAAAGTCTTTATTGAACGCGTACATCCGCTTTTGCTTATTGAAAATGAACTACATTCACAGAAGGCCATTTTAAGCCCGCTCGAACCTAAAAAGAAGGGCTATAACAAAGAAAGAGAGGCAACATTTGTCGCCTCTCTTCCTAGCTGGCTCCGCGGGTAGGATTCGAACCTACGACCAATCGGTTACACTTGTCCTTGTGTTAACACAGGGGGTGGACTATATCATCTCCATGTTTGTCTTGCGACAAATTTAGGGGCGAGGCGCTTCGGGCTGAAATGTTTTTTCAAATATTTCAGGCCTACTCCCTTGCGGGATAGTCTCTGAACCTGCCTTGAACTTTCGATCAAGGATTGGCTGCTGATTGCCCTCGGTTTGAACCGGTCGGGTTTCCAGCAATTCACCTCGTTCTTCGATCCGCCTTTCGACGGAAAGCTGCAACTAACTTACAGCCGATTGCTCTACCACTGAGCTACCGCGGAATGTGGTATGACGATATTATTGTGTCAGACAGAAGTATCTTTCTGATACCTTGAGATTTTAGCAAAGATGTGAGGAAAATGCAACAAGCATCAGTTTCTTATGGTATACTCATATGTATATGCCAGAAACAAGAACATATGCGGATCGCGCAGAATATTTAAAAAAAGCTGTCTCGAAACGGAGAAAGAAACTTCGAGAAATGGCTCGGGAATACAGCGGTAATAAGTGTGCTATTTGTGGCTATAATAAAAGCCCCAGGGCTTTAAGTTTTCATCATAGGGATCCAAAGAAAAAAGATTTTGGATTATCAGCGAGAGGGCTTACTCGTTCGTGGGATAAAATACGAGAGGAAATTGATAAATGTGTCCTTCTGTGTGCAAATTGTCACATGGAAGTTCATGATGGAATTTCGATACTCCCGAAAAAAATAAAAACGACTAATTTGTGATACTTTACAAAATCATAATTATGTGATAATATAAAATTCGTTGGTAATTGTTATTGTATTATCTGTTTTAAGGAAATATTTTATGTCACAGGAATTAATTTTACTTTTGATTACGGCGGCGACGCTTGGCTTTGTCCATACGTTGGCGGGGCCTGACCATTATTTACCTTTTATTGTTATTTCAAAAGCGAAAAAATGGTCTCCCGGGAAAACCGCTTGGATTACGTTTCTTTGTGGCCTTGGGCATGTTTGCAGTTCTATTTTGATTGGCACTGTCGGTATTGCTTTCGGAATCGCAATACTGAAGGTTACCGCGTTTGAATCAATTCGGGATAATGTTGCCGGGTGGATGCTCTTCGGATTCGGGCTTGCATATTTTGTTTATGGCTTGCAGAAGTCTTGGAAAAGACGACCTCACGTTCACGAACATCTTCATGATGATGGAGAAATTCATAAGCACACACATACACACGAAGAAGAACACGCACACGTTCATATTCGTCCGGGCGAAGAAGCGAGTATTACTCCGTGGATACTATTCAGTATTTTTGTTTTCGGCCCATGCAAGATTTTGATTCCATTACTTATGTATCCGGCCGCGGAAGCAAGCGTTCATGCGACAATTCTCGTTGCGTTAGTATTCAGTCTTGCGACCGTTGGAACAATGATGACGATTGTCATGCTTGGTACATACGGATTCCGTTCCGTTCATCTTCCTCTTTTGGAACGAAACGTTGAAGCGGTTGCAGGTTTCTCAATAATGCTCTGCGGTGCAGCGATTCAATTTCTTGGACTGTAGCACTTTTTAAAACCCTCGTCTTTGCGGGGGTTTTTATTTTTGATATAATATAAATCATGTTAGAAAACTTTTTTGGTTCAAAGGAGAAAGAATTTCCCGGAAGTTCATTAAATACTTTGAAATCAGAGCACTTGAAAGAGGGTGTTCGTCCGATTATTGCGGCGGTGGGCACTTTTGGTGACTTTCGTGATGATAATGGAGATATTCTCAATAAAATCTACAACCAATCCGACAATATGAAAAATACTGAGGATGTCGATTATTACGCAAAGTTGAAAGATTCACAAAATAAAAATTTTAAACATCCATTTGATAATTCATACGTCATTTCATCAATAAACGAAAAAGACAAAGTATCTTGGGCTTATAAAAATTGCACAGGTGTGGTAGTTTCCGGGATAGATAAACAAACATTAAAAAATGTTTCTTTTTTAAGTCATCAGGATCCGGACTTTTTTTTGGTTTCGGAAAGTTATGCAAATAATACACAGATGTTTCTGAAAGACATACAAGAAAATATTATAGAAATGAAAAAAAATTGTCTCCCCGGGACAATTGATGCCGCAATCTTTGGAGGTAATTATTTTATCGATGATGACGAACGAAAAAAAGCGTATCTTAAGTCTATTGAGACATTATCATCCGGTATTTCGGAGCTTCTTGGTTTCACTCCACCAGTTATTGTGGGCCCAAAAATGGTCCACGGAGGAAGTGATAATGTTTATTTTGATAACGAGAATAGAAGATTGTATATTGTCAGACCCGAAACAGGAAATTCAACGTCAGAAAGTTATCTTCCGAAAGATATAAAAAAACAGGAAAAAATGTGGCAAAAAAGAGATTTCGAATAATAATCTAAATATTTATGCTTGAAAAAAATTTATCGTCCGAAAAAATGGAAGAGCGAGAAATAAATACTCTCAAATCTGAGCATCTTAACGAGGGAGTAAAGCCTATCATTTTTTGTGTCGGTACGATTCAAGATTTTCAGAATGATCCCGGTCCTGTTCGAAAAATAGATCGACCCGGAGATGATGAAAATATCGCAAATGTAGATTATTGGGCGAAGCATAAAAAATTGATAAGTGAAAATTTTAAAAATGCGAAATATCAATCTTATGTTATTTCTCCCGCTGATGAGAAAAATAAAATTTCAAAATCCTACAGAGATTGCACGGGGGTAGTGCTTTCGGGAATAGATAAAGAAACAAATAAGGCAATTTCCATATTGACACACCAGGATCCTACGTATTTTTTGGCTGATGAGTCACATGCAAATAAATTCTTTTCGGATCTTGAAGAAAGAGTTATCGAATTGAAAAAACGCTGTGTCCCGGGAACCATCGATGCCGGTATTTTTGGGGGTAATTATGCCGTCTCTGATAAATATGACGATCGGTGGGATGATGAGGCAAGCAATGAGCAATTTCGAGAAAATCATTATGACTCAATTACATCGATATCAGATGAACTCTTCGACATGCTTGGTTTTGAACCCGTTATTTTTACGGGACCTAAGACAAATACGGAAGGGGATAGTAACGATGATGTTTTTTTTGATAATGAAAATAGACGATTATATATAGTGCGTCCGGAAGTCGGGAATGTTACCACAGAAAGTTATCTTCCAAGTGATGTAAATAAACAGAGTAAAAAATGGGAGGACGAATGGGAGGCGAGCCGGCTTGTTACCGTGAGAGAAGAAGAAATGCAGAGATTAAAAAATGAAGCGGAGGATAAGAAA
This sequence comes from uncultured bacterium, assembly GCA_903824855.1. Classification (GTDB taxonomy): domain Bacteria; phylum Patescibacteriota; class Minisyncoccia; order Phycocordibacterales; family CAIJYI01; genus CAIJYI01. Next base: position 3,901 of record CAIJYI010000038.1, read on the forward strand.
AAGACAGAAACGCTTTACGCAAAGATTATGTCAACATTCTTTTCCAAAAAGAAATAATTAAAAAATATCCGCCACAAGAATGATGTGGCGGTTTTTTGTGTCGTCAGAGTATCAGTGTTTTGTCAAAAAAAGTGAATTTTAACCTTACGGCTTTGTTTTTTGTTATCATTTGATTTTTGTTATTGTTCGCGATATTATTAAAGGTATGGAAAAACTCATTAACGCTACGATTAATTCGGAACCCCCTCGGTTTCTGAAGAAATCATATTCTGATGTTAAGCACATTATAAATCTTATTCAAAAAGAAAAACGATTGCTTCCGATTGCTGTTGTTGTGGCCGTCCTTTTTTTTCTCGTGCATGAGGCGCGGAGTTTCAAAGGGATTGATGCTCTCGGAATGGGAATTAGTCTTCTTGCCGGCCTCTCAATTTTTCTCTACGGAATGTCGAAAATGGAAAGTTCCCTCGACCGACTTGCCGGTAACCGTGTAAAGAAAATGTTGGAGAGTGCGACAAAAACAAAAATCTCAGGAGTTGCTACGGGAGCTGCTGTTACGGCACTTGTCGGCTCATCCTCTATCACTACGGTTATCCTTATCAACCTTGTATCAACGAGTATCTTGTCATTTGCCCGATCTGTTCCAGTAATTTTTGGAACGAATATCGGCTCGACCATTACTCTTCAGTTGCTTGCCTTTAATGTCGATGCGATTATTCCATATTTTCTTGTTCTCGGGTTTTTGATTTTGTTTCTGAATAAGAGTAATAAAAGATGGTACAGTATCGGAAATATCGTTTTTGGTCTGGCCCTTATTTTCTTCGGACTATATCTTATGAAGACGGCAATGATTCCGCTTCGTAATTTTGAACCGTTCCGCATTTTGATGACGTCCATGGAAAATCCATTCTTTGGAATGCTCATCGGATTTATCTTTGCCGGCCTTATTCAGTCCAGCGCAGGAACCGTCGCTATCGTTATCGCCCTCGCAGCCAACGGATTGGTCACACTTCCTGCCGGTATTGCTCTCATTCTCGGAGTTCATATCGGAAAATGCAGCACAGCGCTTTTAGCCGGAATCGGGAAAAACGGCCTTGCCATGCGCGTTGTTGTCGCAACCGTGATATTCGCAGTAACGAGTTCTCTCGTGTTTATTTTCTTTATTCCTGAACTTACTTTTGCTGTCCGGGCGATTGGAGGCAGTATTCCGAGACAGATAGCGAATGCTCACACAATTTTTAATGTTCTTGCCGCAATAGTATTCCTTCCTTTTACCAATCAATTCACCGCTCTCGTGGAAAGAATTGTTCCGGCAAAAAGGACTAAAGAAGAGGAAGAATCTATTCCCAAATATTTACGAACAGAAGAAGAAATTCACAGTCCGATGGGAGTCTATTTCGGACTTTTGGGAATCAAGCAAGAATTACACAGAATGGGAACAATCGTCATGGATATGTATCAGGATGTTTTACATGCCATGCTCCACGGCACAGATGAAGAATTAGAGAAAATTGAAAAACGTGATAAAAGCGTCGATGCTCTCTATGACTGTATTTATGAGAACATTATGATTATCAATCTTGTCGACAAATCAGAAGAGCAGCAAGAAATTTTAGAAAAACTTGAACGATTCGGTGATGAACTTGAACGTGCCGGCGATACCGTAAAAAGATTGGCGCATTATGGAATGGAGAGAATTGATAAGGAAGTTGAAATCAGTCCGGGGACTCAGCAAAAAATTACCGAAATGCACGGGCTTATTCACGAACAGTTTATGCGCTTACTTAATATCATTTCGGGGGTCATGTCTAAGGAAGAGCGAGTGAGTACCGAAAAAGAAATTATTGATGAAAGAAACCTTATCCTCAAAAGAAACGAAGAGAATATTCAATATCTTACGAGAATTCGAGGGGAGGGTGAAATGCCTTTCCGTATTGAAGCATTCAAGGTTGAACGTGACATGATTCGTTATATGGCGAGATTCTATAAAAAGATTCACCACATGGCATCACTTCATCTTTCAAATTATTCAATGGAAAGAGAAGGGGACGAAGAGGAGACTCTCGTTTCTGAAGCTGAGAGCGAATAGTTATTATTAATCACCATTCATGGAATATTTAATATTTTTTGTTTTAGTTATTTTATCGGCTTTTTTCTCGAGTGCAGAGACTGCTTATTTCAGTATTCGTCACAGCCAGATCCGCATAATGCAGGAGCATAAGAAAAAGAATTCAGATTTAGTTCATCGTTTAAAAGATGATCCTGAACGGCTTCTTATCACTATCCTTATCGGTAATAATATAGTCATATTCGCTTCAGCTTCCTTTGCTACTATTTTTGGGATTAATCATTTTGGACCTGTTGGAGCCGGAATCGCAACATTAGTAGCAACATTCGTGATGCTTATTTTTGGAGAAATTTTTCCAAAAACTATTGCCATTGTTCACTATATGTCGATGACCTGCCTCTTTGCTAAACCGCTCAATTTTTTTGTTATTCTCTTTTCTCCGATAACATGGTTTCTTTTAAAAATTCATCACTTCTCCAATAAACTATTGAAGGCCAAAAAACAACCTCTTGTTAGTGAGGAAGAGATTCGCGCAATGAGTCGTCTTGGAGTTGAGCATGGGGCAATAGAAAAAGAAGAGCAAGAGATGATAGAGAAAATTTTCCGATTTGATGATGTTAAGGTCGGCGATATAATGACGCCTATGCACAAAGTTGAAATACTCGATGGTGACGTTCCTGTTGAACAGATTGCTTATTTTGTATCTCAATCGGGATTCTCAAGATTTCCCGTACATAATGGTGGGACTGCGGAAAAAATTGTCGGTTATGTTCATGTGAACGACATCATGAAAGCACTCAATTCTGACGATCGAGAAAAACCGGTTATAGAACTTATTACTCCGATAAAATGTGTAAGCTCCGAGCGAACCGTCGATAGTATTTTCCGAAGTATGCAAAAAAGTCGACATCATTTGTATCTGGTATTCGATGATAAAAATAAACATGCCGTCGGTATTGTAACAATGGAAAACGTTCTGGAAGAAATAGTCGGTGAAATTAAAGACGAGACGGACGACTAAAAAAGTTCATCAAGTTTATAAAGTTACGGATAAAAAAGAAAAGTATATAAAAAAACCGTTCCGCATTGTGCGGGACGGTTTTGTTTTTCTACATAAAGATCGGAAGTAAGGAGAAGTAACCGTAAATTGCATGAGTCCATGCGACGGTTGCAAAACCTTTTCTAATATATACATATCCTAAAAAAGCACCGGACATAAATCGAAATAAAAATCCTCCAAGAGTGAACGGATTGGCGGGGTCATTTATGTATCCGAAATAACTTCCTAACTGAGGAAAAAAATGAAAGTAATGTATTTCCGCAAAAGCAAAAGATGATATCGAAAGTGCAATAATGCAGGCCGTTTCATATTTCAAGGATGTTTTTTTTAATCCCCAAAGAATTCCGCCGAGCAGAATCATTCTGCACAGAAACTCTTCAAGAAATCCCGCTCCGCTCTTCATCCCCAACAATAAAGGTAACATGTACAGAGAATGATGTGGCGCATCAGGAACGCTTGGTTGCATCAAGGAAACAATAAAAGCTGCTCCTAGTAATGCTCCTGCATAAGGAAGCGATCTTTTTATGGTCTGAATTATATCACTGAATTGCGGACTCATTAACGGATACTCTTTTTTTTCACGCAGATAAACCACGAAAATAAAAGCAATCCAAAAAATAGCAATGAAGCCGTCAGGGAAGAGACCAAAAAGGGTCGTCATTTTTCGTATGATTAGTTCACTAGTCAAAACCATATCCATTTGACTGAAGTCTAAAATAGAAGTTGTTTTTGTAATTGCGTAGTGAAGAAAGAGGGGTATGGTCGCATAGAGACCATAGATGATTGAGTGAAAGAATGTTTTATCAGAATGAAATATGCTTATTCCACTCTTTTTTTCACCTTCATTTTCCATTGATTTTCCTCCTTTGTGAAGTGAAAAGAACCTATTTTTAAAGTACTTTAAATTAAGGTTTCTGTCAAATTTTTCATGCATCCCTGGGCCCTTTAATTTTTAATTGCAGAAAATATGTACCTCATTTATCGTCATTCTGGACTTGATCCGGAATCCACGTCGTTTATCCGTGGATTCCAGATCGTGGTCTGGAATGACGGACGGAGGGGGTGAGGAGTTGCATTTTTGTAGCGTGACTATTTTAGTAAAGTGTGATATAGTTTTTTTATGTTAATTGATGAAGTAACCATACGAATAAAGGCAGGGCACGGCGGAAAAGGCGCTGTGGCTTTTCAGAAGATTAAATTTGCTCACGGCCCGACCGGAACGGCGGGTGGTGCCGGCGGTTCAGTCTTTGCTGAAGGTGTTTCCGACTTGGGGGCGCTTAATCAACTGCGTTTTAAAAAGGATGTTTCTGCAAAGAAAGGAATGGACGGACGCTCACAATTCCGCGATGGAGAAGACTCAGAAGACGAAATTGTAAAAGTTCCGGTTGGAACGGTTATTCACAATTTAGATACGGGAACAGACGTAGAAGTTACTCATGTTGGAGAGAAAATCTGTATAGCTAAAGGAGGAAGAGGCGGAAGGGGTAATTTTCATTTTCGCTCATCCACAAATACCACCCCGAGAGAATGCGAACCGGGATTACCGGGTGAGGAATTTACCATACGGTTTGAACTCAAACTCATCGCAGACATCGGACTTATTGGTTTTCCTAATGCCGGTAAATCCAGCCTCTTAAATGAACTTTCATCAGCAAAAGCCAAAGTAGCAAATTATCCCTTCACCACCCTTGAACCAAACCTTGGCGCATATTACGGTCTGATTATTGCCGACATTCCCGGTCTTATCGAAGGAGCTTCAGAAGGGAAAGGTCTTGGAATAAAATTCCTTCGCCATGTGGAAAGAACTCGCGTACTTTTCCATCTTGTTTCCGCCGAATCAGAAGATCCTGCAAAAGAATATGAAGCGACCCGCAATGAACTGGAAAAATATAATCCCGAACTTTTAAAAAAGAAAGAATATGTTTTTCTCAGCAAGATTGATACCATACCGCCTGCAGAAATGAAAAAGAAACTCACGGCGCTCAAAAAGAAAAACAAGAACGCCATTGCTCTATCCGTTTTGGATTCTGAGAGTTTGAAAGAAGTGAAAAAAATTCTTGCGGAAGTAGAAAAAGAAAAAGAAGTTTAGTATGAAATAAAAAAAAGGATGAAATTAATTTTCATCTTTTTTTATTCTAAACGGGATTATGATACCTCTCCCAACATAGGGATTCCGATATGTCTCCTACCTGTTTCGCCTTTTAGGAGGAATTGGACTCTTTGCACCTTTTCTCCGCGTTCATTTTTATGGGCCGGATTATTCATGGCAAGAAAACTTGAACCGAGAAAAATGGTATGTTTGCCGTATTTTTCATCCATTTTATCAATTTGCAGATATACTTTTTTCATCGCGTCAGCCTGCAGTGTTCCTCCAAAAAGATCGGGTTGAGAACATTCTCCCGATGCGAGTTTGCTAAGGACGACGCCGGTGCTTCGATAGAGAACACCTTTTGAATATACCTCATCAAAGTTATTGCGTACGATATCGAGTATTTCTTTGGGAATATTTGTATTTCGGGAAAGTTTTATTTCAAGTCCGAAATGTTTAAAATCCTGCGTTTTTAAGAAGAAAGAAATTTCCTTTGAAACAAGTCCGTGACGCCGTGCTTTGATGCAGGCATTTTCTATATTTTTTGATAGTTCCGAAAAAACAAAATCTCTTTCTCTAGAAGGCGGGGTGAAGGTCTTTGTTTTACTAATGGATTGATAATCATTTTTTTCTTCGGTAGAAAGAGAGAACACAGATTCTCCTCGGAGTTCTTTCCAAATTTCTTTATGCGGTTTTGTAAGTTTTTCGTTAATCCACCACTCGGGCTTTTCAATAAACTGAAGAGCCGTTTTTATTCCGTGTGCAAGAAGAAAACTTTCTGTTTGCGGGCCAATACCCCAGATTTTTCCAATTGGTGTACTATCGAGAAAGCGGGGAATCATGTCGGTATGAATAATAGTTAGACCTGACGGCTTTTTCCATTTTGAACCAAGCTTTGCCAGTACTTTTGTCGGGGCGAGGCCGACGGAAAATGTCATTCCGAGTTCTTTATCGAGATCGTATTTTATGCGTTCGGCCATATCTTCGTAAGTCATTCGAAGTGAACGGCGAAGACCGGTGAGTTCCGCAAAACATTCGTCGATACTATACTCTTCAACGGCGGGAGTGTATCTTCTCACAATGGAAAACATGCGTTTTGAATATAGACTGTATGTCTCGTAATCGGAAGGAAGAATTATCGCCTGCGGGCAAATTTTTTTTATTTCGTATATGGTCATTCCTCGCTTTATTCCCATGGCTTTTGCTTCGTAGGTAAGAGCGGTCGCCATTCCGCGTTCTTTTCCAACGATGACGGGTTTTCCTCGGAGTGCCGGATTCTTCGCGACCTCGCAACTCGCAAAAAATGCATCTCCGTCAATATGTAAGATTGCTTTGGAGTTCATCAAGTTATAAAGTTTATCAAGTTCATAAAGAGCGAATGGCGACAGGGTCTTTTTTTGGTTCTCACTTTTTTGAGTTTATAGTGTTTTTATTAATCCGGATAATAGTCTGGATATTTCTGTTGATGAATACGTCAATTTTTCAAATTCTTGATTTGAGATATATTTTAATTTTAATGCAATGTATAACATTGAACGAACTTCACCACAAGAACCTTTTGAAATATATAAAAACTGCTTAAATTCTTTATTGCTTCTCCTTTCATATCCTTCAGCTATATTATTTCCAATACTTATTACTGCTCTTTCTATCTGATTTTTGAAGCTAAAGTCTTTGTTGTTTTTGAACATATTATAAATGTAAAGAGCTAAATCTTGTGATTTTTGCCATGACAGAATATCTTCAAATTTTTCAATTTTCATTTTTTTTATTCTGTGCAGTACTTGATAAACTTGATAAACTTTATAACTTGATAAACTCTTTAGTATTTGCGTATTACGGCTTTTACGACGGCGGCGATTCGTAGATTACTGCGTGGAAATATCGGTTGATATTTTGCATTTGCGGCTTCGAGGTAGGGCATACCATTTTTTTTACGTAGATATTTCATCGTCCAACCACCATCGACTTCTGCGATAACTATTTGGCCTTCTTTTGGTGAAGAAGTGCGCTCGACGAGAACGGTATCTCCTTCGATAATCCCCGCATCTTTCATGGAATCGCCTTTCACTTTTAACATATAAGTGGACTCTTTATTTGGTATGAGATATTCATCAAGTGACATGGTGTCGATAAGCTCTTCTTCGGCGGCGGAAGGGAAGCCGGCTTCGACGAGTCCGAGTATTTTTATATCGTAAAAAAGCGTTCCGGGAAGAAGGTGTCCCGTTTTGTCTTTATCAAGAAAATTTTGTTCTCTTAATTTTGAAATAATTCGAACCGCGGAAGTTTTAGACTTCGCATCAAGTAGATGGGTGATTTCGGAAATTGAAGGCATCCTTTTCTTTCCCTGATAAAAAGCTTTAATCTTTTGTTTGATATTTTCCATATCTCCAGTATATGTGTACGAATGTACACAGTCAAGAAAAACGGTGTATAAGTCAAAAATACTCAATAAAAAAGCCGGCAAATATTGCCGGCTTTAAAAAATATTTCAATCACTATCACCATATACACCTTTCAGTAAATCCAAATCTTTTCCGCTGGATTTAAGAAGATGATTGTTTTTCTTTTCGAGGGCTCGAAGTGCTTCGACGCCGAAAGCATCTTGCATTTCTTTTTCATAAAGATTGGCGAAGGCAGCAAAGTCTTTTATAAAACAATGTCCTCCGGCACCTCGTCCACTTTTGTGAACGGGATCCAGATGGGTATCTCCAATCCTTGGGTCTGCTCTCATTGCATCGCGAACCGTTTCGTAATCTACGTCCGGAAATTTTTTTGCAAGATCATGAAACATGTTTGCAAAAACAACCTTAACATAGAGAAAACAATTACCGCCGTACTTTATGAATTCCGCTTCTTCAGAGGAACAAATAAGTTGATAAGGCGCTTTAGGAGAAACCTCAAGCACTTTTTCCGCGGCGATTCTGTATTTTTTCGTATCTTTTGGAATGCCGACAATCGTTCTCTTTGGATATTTTGTATCTTCCATAGCCCTGGCTTCTTCAAGAAATTCAGGCGAATGAACAATCAAAATATCGGGAAATTTTTGTTGAAGTTGTGATGTTGTTCCCGGAATCACCGTTGATTTAATGACTGCAATTTTTCCTTTTCCTACAAGAGGTAGTACCTTTTGGAGAATTGCATCACTGAAGCCATCCGGAGTTGTTGGTGTTGGAACAGCGATAAAGACAATGTCGCACTTCGCGATTTTATTTTTATTCTTACAATACGGTTCCTCATTGGCATAACGAATGACGTCATAACCACGTTCTTCAAAGTTGTCGGCATAATTTTTTCCTATCCAACCTTGACCGATAAATCCAATTTTTGGATTTTTTGTTTTTTTCATATTCATTATAACTCCTTCTATCGGGGGCAGGTTTCAATAGTTTTTATTTTAGTGAATGAATCCTCTTTTAGAGAGGTACATTCTCCTTGTCAGAATAATGACAACGAACGTGCCGTTTACTAATGCAATACACAAAGGGAAAATTAATGTGGTAATACTGTATGCGCCAAGTGCCGCAATGGCAAAAAAGAATTTTAAGAAACTTAATATCCACATCCAAACGGTTTCTCTGAACGGATTTATCCACCCTCGTTTCCACGTAGGGTAAAATGCGATGATGTCAGCAGTCGAAACAATGATAACCGGTAGAATTAATCCGTGTGATATTCTCCACCAGATTATTGCTGCCAGTGCGCCAATAAAACAAACCCAATCATTCCATTCCGGTTTTGTTTTTTTGCAAAAAAGTGCATATAAAGCGAGGGCGGTACTGTTTAATGCAGTAATACCTGTCGCTGCTGCACCCCACATGGCTCCGCTTTCAATTTGTGCATAAAATCCAAAGCTTATTATTATGGCTATCGGAACCCAGGTAAAAAGGCTGGGCTTATTGCCGTTCTGGAAAATAATATTATTCCAATAAAAAACATATCCAACCAAACCAATGAGAACTCCGATACCACCGAGGATTGTTTTGGGGTTTTCCGTTATAAACGAGATAATCGCGCTATAATATTCCAATTTTTCTCTCCCAAAATAGTGATGAATCAATGTTCATTTCTGACACAATAGTACAGTAATTCTCGAATAAGTCAATTTTATAAACTCCCATGTTTATGTAAGGTTTTTGTGGTAAAATATTTACATATGAACCAACATGAACAATCTTCGTATCTTTCCGAAAAAGAATATGCAAGCGATGAAAGTGTAGTACTTTCGGAGAAGCAGGACGATAGTGCTTTTTCTGAAGAATGCCAAAATCCGGAAAAAATTCCGGACGCGCTTTCTCGATTGAAGGTGATAAAAAACCTGCGTTTTATTTCGGGAAACTCTATGGATAATCCGGAAAGAGAAAAAGAGAGAATGACGAAATTGGAGTATCACGAATCTCATCCAAATCCGCACGGAGTAACTATGGGAATCGAAATTGAAATACCTGAAGAATCGGTTCTTCCTGAAGAGGCAAAAAGTTGGAATAAAGGGGAGAAGAAAAAATATTTTTATGAGATGAAAGAAAAATATGCCGAGACCGAAAAGATGGGGGTTCCCGCGGGTAAGGATCATTTTTGGGAATTTGCAAATTCTCCCGTACAATATCCGGCAACTCTCTCTCGAGAAGTACAGGCGCTTATCGGTATGGGGTTGATTAATCCTGATTATGATAAATTTCCATTACATCTGACGCTCGGCGGTATTTCGTTTTCTCCTGACAAGAACGACATCAGTGCTCACGTTCTCGCTCGTGTGCTCGATGCGACCGGTTGGGTGACCACCGGAGACCGGCTCATCGCACCTTATACAGACCCCGATTCGAACTGGACTTCTCATGATTCACTTTCTGGAATTCGAGAAAGAGGAACTGAAAATATTATTCCCATGGAAGGCCGAAATAGCAAAACCGCGGTGGAGTATCGCACCCCATTGTTTAGCTCTCTGTTTGGTTTGGATAGATATTTACACAGTATGTATTATCTTGGTTCGGCACTTCGCGCGTATCAAGAGCAAAAAAAGGATGACCCGGTGGAAAAACAATTATCAAAAATTTGGCGTGTTTTTTCAGGGAAATGTGAGTCTGTTTTTGAGGATTACGGATTAAAAAGTCCGGGGGAATTATGGACTCTCGACACGGAAAATCCTGATGAGCATTCTCCGTTCAAAGAACTCTCAAAAGTTTTAGAAAAAGCGGAAAAGGATCCCGAAAGCAAAGAAGCGAAATTTATTCATGAAGTCCGCGAGCTTATCATCTCAACGCGTGCGGAAATAAAAGAGCTTTTTGAAAAGAACGAGAAATAATTATGAGAAAAATAACACATCAAACCGTTGTTCGAGAAAATGATTTTTTGCGAATGCTGACGAGCATTCGAGTCGGAACATTTCTTGCTTGGCGCGATATTAAACGCGCAAATATTTGGACCACACTACTCATAATTTTTGTTATGACGGTGACTTTTTTAAATCTCGTTGTTGTTAGTGGTATTTTAGTCGGACTCATTGAAGGCGCTGTTGTTGCTCAGAAAGAACACTATACAGGCGACGTTATTATATCGCATCTTCGACAAAAAAATTATATTGAACAGAGTACTGATATTGTTCGTTATTTGCATTCCTTACCTTCAGTGCAAGATGTTAGTGCCCGTTATATTCAAGGAGGAAGTATAGAAGCAAACTATAAAACAAAAGTGCGTGCGTCAGATATTACTGATAATGCCCCGGCTCTTATTGCCGGTATTTCGCCTTTTGATGAAAATTCTGTAACCGGTATTTCACATACGTTAATTGACGGAAAATATTTGGATGAAGGAGATTATGATAAAATTCTCGTCGGAGCAAGTTTGCTCTATAAATACACTCCTGTTGATACGCCAAGCTTGCGTACTCTCGAGAATGTTGAAGTTGGAAGTAAAGTACGCCTCAATATCGGCGGTTTTGTCCGGGAGGTTACCGTGAAAGGAATTTTGAAGAGTAAGGTGAGCGAAGTAGATAGCCGTATTTTTATGACAGACACACAACTTCGCGGGTTGATTGGAAGAACAGACCTCAATGCCGATGAAATTGTTGTTAAATTGAAACCGGGAGCTGATCCTTCCTATGTAAAAAATCAGCTTACAAATTTAGGATATGCTAATCTCGCAAAGATTCAGACAAGCGAAGAAGCTCAACCAAAATTTTTGAAGGACATGAAAGATACTTTTAATTTACTCGGTAATGTCATTGGAACCATCGGACTTGTCGTCGCATCAATAACAATTTTCATTATCATTTTTGTAAATGCAATTACTCGCAGAAAATATATCGGAATCATGAAGGGGATAGGTATCGACTCGGATGCGATTGAGTTGTCGTATATTATGCAAGCATTTTTTTACGGAATTTTTGGTTCAGCTATTGGTCTTGGTATTATTTTTGGATTCCTGAAACCATATTTTGCAGCGAACCCGATTAACTTTCCGTTCAGTGACGGTATATTGGTGGCCGACCCCATGGGGGTAATGGTGCGTGTCGGAGTGCTCATGCTTGCGACAGTTATCGCAGGGTTCATTCCCGCTAAAATCGTAGTTCGTCAAAATACATTAGACGCTATTCTCGGAAGATAATTATATTTATGATTATAGTAAAAGGACTCAAAAAAACATATAAAATTGGAAGCACAGAATTACCCGTTCTTCGTGGTATTGATATGCACGTTGAAAAAGGAGAATTCGTTTCCATAACAGGTCGTTCCGGTTCCGGGAAAAGTACACTCTTGTACCAGCTTGGCCTTCTTGATTATCCAAATTCGGGCAGTATTATTATTGACCGCATGGAAACCTCTGAGCTTACTTCCTCTGAACGCACCAGTATGCGTCTGATTGAACTTGGTTATGTGTTTCAGGATTATGCTCTTTTACCGTCATTGACGGCTGTTGAAAATGTAATGGTGCCTATTCTCATGCTTTCCCTCAGTAAAAAAGAAGCACATAAAAAAGCCAAACATGCTCTTTCGTTGGTCGGGCTCTCCGAACGCCTTAATAGTCTTCCAAGTCAGCTTTCCGGAGGGGAACAACAGCGCGTTTCTATTGCACGTGCGATTGGTTTTGAACCGAAAATTCTTTTTGCCGATGAACCGACCGCAAATCTTGATACTGAAACGTCAAAAATGGTTCTTGATATTTTCTTGCAGTTAAATGCACTTGGACAGACTATTGTTATGGTGACTCACGAAAAAGATTATGCGATGTTAGCCGATAGAATTCTCACTCTTTCAGACGGGGTAATCAGTGAAACTAAAATTGGGAAAAAAAAGAAGTAATATTAACTATTAAAAAACCCGCTCCGAAAAATCGGAACGGGGGGATGGAAAATTATTCCATCGAGATTTTTTTTAATGCTGATTCTATTGATCGGGAAGAAATCATTCCCGATTGTTGTGTAATTCCGCCATTACTATCTTCTTTTGAGAGAGTTGTCATGCCTAGAACTTTGAAGTCTAGGAGAGAAACAACAGGTCCTCCTGAATTTCCTGAATTAATTGGTATTATCATGTGGATGTAATTTGTGCGTCCGGACATAAATGTATTAAATCCGAGAATTCCTCTGGTTAGCGTAAAAGGAAGATACAGAGGGCAGCCCATGGTGATAATCGGTTCGTCAGGTAAAACATAAGGACCTTTTCCTGAAATAACAAACCCGTTGATAATATTCGGTGAAGCGGAACGAAATTCCACCGGTACAAATTTATCAGGCAAACTTGTTGTTGAATCAATTTTTGTTTGATCCACTTTTAAGACAGCCATATCCATATCAGGCACGATTGAGAAAACAGAAACCGGAAATGAGTGGTCTTTTGAGTCTGTTAAAGAATATTCAACATCAAAACGAGTTTTTCCTTTCACCCATGCCGGAGGATTTTCTCCCGACAGAGTTTTTTCTGTGCATAAATCGATTGCCTTTTTCGGGTCAATCACATGTTTATTCGTAACGAAATATCCTTTTTCACTCACGGTGAATGAGGTCCCGATTCCCTGCGAGCAAGAATGTTTTGTTTCCTCATTAGTAACAGTATTTTTGCTCAAGATATAAACATCCATTTTAAGATAAAACGTTGAAGGAGAGAGTATCTCTCGTGCGTGTGCCGTTTCCTGGAATTCTGAAATCGCGTGGCTGTTTATTGGTGTGGATACTGACCCCCATGGTCTTCCGATATAATAGACAAGTACGACGGCAAGAATAATTCCGAGTATATTTAAAAGCGGTGTCCAGAAATATTTGTTCATATAATTTCTCCTTTTCTGTGTGTGAAATAACTGAAGACTAAGATAAAGCTACACAACATATTGCTATTTGTCAAATTTCTTTGCCTTGTGTGTTTGCTTTGTTTTTTGTTATTATTTTAGATATATGAGACATAAACATATTTATATTATTGCCGCAGTTCTTCCTCTTTTGATGGGGGTAATTATATTTCTTGGAACATTTTCAAAACCGAATACACCACCTCCAATAATGATGGAGGATGGAAGTGATATAACCGGATTATCAAAACTGGTGACAGTGAATGACTATATATATGTGACGAGTTTGAAGGAGGGTGAGATCATTCAAAGTCCGCTTACGGTAAAAGGATTTGCAAGAGGTACTTGGTATTTTGAGGCGTCCTTTCCCGTAAAAATTGTAGACTCAAAAGGGAACGTTTTGGGTCAATCACCGGCACAGGCAGAATCGGATTGGATGACTGAGCAGATGGTTCCATTTTCCGGAACGATAGAATTCACCGCGAAGGAAGGAGAAAAAGGCGAAGTTATTTTCGAGAAAGATAATCCGTCAGGTCTTCCTGAGAATGCAGGAGAACTTCGCATACCGATAATATTTGGAAAGTAAGAATATCAAAAAAGTTAAAAATATTGTATAATATATCATATGACCTTAATTTTAGGCTTCGTATTATTAATAATAGTAATAATTATTATGGCAGGAACAAACGCCGAAACCAATCAAGAAGTAAAAATGAAATCTTCTCCAAAAGATGTCTTTCTTCATATTTTGATGATAGGCACGCTTTATGTGAGTACTTTCATGTTTTCATCTCTTTGGTTTGATTACGTGAATTTTTTATTTCCCGATAAATTGAATTACAATTATCGCGCGATACTTGATGGAATCCTTGTTGGAACATCGACACTTATCGTCGTATTTCCTGTATACCTTCTTACTGCTTGGTTGCTTGAAAAAGAGATTAAACAAATTCCTGAGAAGAGGGAATTGCGTGTTCGTAAATGGCTCGTCTATCTCACATTGTTTGCCGCCGCGATTGCCGTCATCGTTGAAATCGTCCGACTCGTTTACAATTTCCTCTCCGGTGAACTTACTATGAATTTCTTTCTTAAGATTCTCATTGTTCTCATCGTTGCAACCTTCACGTTTGGATATTATTTATGGGATGCCAAAAGGGAAGTCGGCTCAGTAAGTATGATTCCAAAGTATCTCGCTTATGCGACAGGATTCATCGTCCTCGTCAGTTTTGTATTGAATTTTATTCTCATGGGATCTCCGGCAAGCCAGAGAGCCGTGAAATTTGATGATCAGCGTGTTTCAGATTTGCAAAGTATTCAATATCAAATAATCAGCCATTGGCAACAAAAAGAATCTTTGCCTTCTAATCTTTCGGCTCTTTCCGATAGTATTAGCGGATTTACCGCACCGACGGATCCTGATACACGCGCACAATATGAATATTCAATTAAAGGTCCGCTCTCTTTTGAACTCTGCGCGACATTCGGGGCAAAAAGCATTGTGACAGGAGCACCCGACAGAGTGTACTCTACACCGGCAGAAAAACTCGGCGTTAATGCTCCTATTGAAAGTTGGTCACATGAAGCGGGACATTTCTGCTTCACGAGAACTATTGACCCGGAGATTTATAAAATCAACAAGCCGCTCCCGGTGATTATTCAGAACACAACTACTCCTGCCGTAGTACCGGTTAAATAATATTGAATAAAACAACCCCGCACATGGCGGGGTTGTTTTATTGTTGACAGATTATATTTAATGGTGTATAATATATATGTATCCGTAAATGGATACTTGTTTTTTAAGGCCTAAAAAAAGGAGGCATATGACATGAAAAGAGTGTTCCGTTATGTTCAAAAAAGAAGTGCATTTTTTGAAAGTATAGTATTGGTTTGGATGCTTGCCGTTAATGACGGAGATCATAGACATCGAATGTCTCGCACGACATTCCAAGCGCCACCAATCTCTAATCAAAGAAAACACAAACAAAAGGTAATTCACCTTTTGCCTTGGGAAGAAGAATAATACGGAGTTAAACACACGGCGGGTCAGCAATGACCCGTTTTATTATTGAGTTTGTCGTTGTTTATTAAATATGCGTAATAATAGGGCATATTCCCAAAAGCTTCCCTTTTTTTCGTTTTTATGTTATTATATATTCACATTTCCCGATGCGGGATTTTTTTTAATAAATTTTATGGAAATCAGAAATATTGCAATTATCGCTCACGTCGACCATGGAAAAACAAAACTGACTGACTCAATTATGAAGCAGACAGGAATGTTTCAGGAAGGCGAAAGTATGGACTCAAACGCGCTCGAACAAGAGCGTGGCATAACCATATATTCAAAAAATACCGCAACCTATTATAAAGGAACAAAAATCAACATTGTTGATACTCCCGGGCATGCCGACTTCGGTTCAGAAGTTGAGCGAGTTCTCCGTTCCATCGACTGCGTTCTTTTGGTGGTTGATGCTCAAGAAGGCCCGATGCCTCAGACACGTTTTGTTCTCAAAAAATCTTTAGAGCTTGGACTTAAACCGATTGTCGTCATAAATAAAATCGACAAACCTGCCGCTGACCCTGACAAATGCGAGGAAGATGTTCTTGAACTTTTTATGGAACTCGGCGCTTCTGATGAACAATGTGATTTTACCGTTGTGTATGCTATCGGAAGAGAAGGAATCGCGAAGATGAAACTTGAAGATGAGTCAAAAGATTTGACTCCGCTTTTGGATACCATTTTGCGTGTCGTCCCTGCCGCGAAATCAGACACAACACTCCCGCTTCGCGCACAGCCATTTAATCTCGGATATGACAATTATTTAGGACGTCTTGCTATCATGCGCGTCTATGAAGGAATTATCAAATCCGGTGATATCGTTCAGGCAAAAAATGTCGAAGGAAAAACTCATAGCGGAAAGGTGACAAAACTCTTTTCATTCAAAGGTGTTGGACGTGAAGAAATCGCTCAAGCCGAAGCCGGAGACATTGTTCTTATGGCCGGTCTTCCTGATATTTATATCGGAGAAACGGTTTGTATGTCTCCTGACACTGAACCGTTGCCTGCTATTAAAGTAGATGAACCGACTATTTCCATTAATCTCTTGGTTAATAATTCTCCGTTCGCCGGACGGGAGGGAAAATTTGTTACGTCACGTCAGATTCGCGAAAGGCTCGAAAGGGAACTTGAGATTAACGTCGGTTTGAAAATCGATTTCTCCGAGATTGAAACGATTCGTGTATACGGACGCGGCGAATTACATGTTTCTATTTTGCTCGAAAATATGCGAAGAGAAGGATATGAACTCCAAGTTTCTCAACCTCAGGTTATCGTAAAAAATATCGACGGAGTGAAGAGTGAACCATTTGAAGAAATTACCGTTGACGTTCCTACCATCTATCAAGGTGTTGTTATTGAAAAACTCGGCAATCGCGCTGTTATCATCGTGAATATGAAGCAACACGAAAATACTTCCCGCATCACATTCGAAGGACCGACTCGCGGATTACTCGGATATCGCAATCAATTTATTGTCGATACAAAAGGACTTGGAATTATGGCGAGTCGTGTCATCGGATTCAGACCGTGGGCGGGAGAAATTAAGAAACGTTCGACCGGTTCTCAGGTTTCAATGATTGCCGGAAAAGTTGCCGGCTATGCACTCTGGAATTTCCAGGAACGCGGAACGTTGTATATCGACCCGGGCACAGAAGTATATGAAGGTATGGTAATCGGTAACGCTTCAAAAGGAGATGATATGATTGTAAATCCCGTCAAAGGAAAAAATCTTACCAATGTTCGTTCCTCCGGAAATGACGAAGCTATCGTTCTCACTCCTCCGTATCGTTTGGATATTGAACGCGGTCTCGAAGTCATGGCGGAAGATGAATACTTGGAAATTACCCCGAAGAATGTCCGCCTCCGTAAGATGGGATTGACCGAAAATGAAAGATCAAAAATGAAACGAAATACTATTTAAGAGGTTCAACCTCCGGGACAGAATTTAAATATGTGTTGTAATAGAAAAACAGCCCCGAATTAATTCGGGGCTGTGTGTTTGTGTTAGACGAAAATTAGCTTTCGTCGGTTGTGTAGTCTATCAGAGCTTCCAAAAGAAGTTTCTGAACAATATCAATGAGCGAAGCGCTTTCGGTAAAAAGTTTTTGCTTTGCGGCAAAAGAGTTTTTTACTTTTTTCACTTCTATCATTCCGACGAGTGCATCATTAAGAGTTGCGATGAAAATCATTTCTTTCGCATAATCAATATTTGTAATGCGAGAAATCTCATCGCTCGGTAAATGATATGATCGAAAGAGAGCATCATCCTCTTGCGCTACAGAGCGAACCTTAATGGGGAAAGAAAAATATCTTTCCTTAGATTCTTTATTGTATTGGTGAGGATATGGACGTATTGCAGGAAACCCTTGTTTTCCTTCGGGGTGAAGTTCAATACGGGCATCAAGCGCAACAATTTCTTTATCAGACGCAAAGAGCGGGTTGATATCGCATTCGGAAATTTCAGGATAATCCGTTACCAGACGTGAAAGATTTACCAAAACTTCGGTAATTTTTTCTAAGTCTGCGGAAGCTTTTCCTCTCGCACCTTTCAGTGCTTTGAAGATTTTTGTTTTTTCCATAATATTCCGTGCAGAAATACTGTTTAAAGGCGGTATTGCTATCGCTTTGTCTTTCAGAATTTCAGTGAGCGTTCCGCCCCAACCGAACATAATTACCGGACCCCATTGAGGATCGGTTTTTGTTCCAAGAATGACTTCGTATCCGTCAGATAATTTTATCATCGGAGAAACGGTGACTCCCTGAAAATGTTCAGCACCGATTTTTTTCGTAACATCTTCCCGTATTTCGCGGAAAGCGTTTGCGACTTCATCGTCGTTATGAAGATTTAACTTAACTCCGCCGACATCGGTTTTATGACTGATGGTTTTGGAATAAAGTTTTACCACTACGGGGTAGCCAATATCTTTGGCCGCATAGACCGCAGTTACTTCTGTTTCCGCTAACGTTGATGTGACCGTTGGAATTCCATAAGATGAAAATACTTTCATCGCTTCGTCTGTCGTTAGGGCAGTACGTCCATCGGCACGAACTTGAGCGAGTACGTTTTTCACTTCACCGCAACAAGGAGAAAAAGGAATTGCTTTTGGAACCTTTTTTATTTCCGTTGCCAGTTTTTGCCCTTCAACTAAATATTGAATTGCACGAACGGCTTGGTCGGGGTCGTTGATGTTTGGAATATTCGCATCGCAAAGAATATCGCGCGCTTTTTTCATAAGTCCATCACCAAGTTTCCAATCGTCGCCACCCATAAAGCTCGCAACTACCGGTTTACCATTTCCAACTTCTCGAATTGTGTCAGCAATAGCTTGCGCTACGTGATCGGGTCGAACAGTTATAATGGCAGCCAATGTGACGTGAAGAATATCCACTTCAGGAGCTTCCAATAAAATCTTTGTTGATTCGCCGTATTCTTTTGAACCGACACCACCGGTCATATCGATAGGGTTGCCGTGACTCCAAATTGGAGGAAGCACCTTATTGAGTTTTTCCAGAGTTTCAGTTGAAAGTTCGGTTAATTTACCGTGAGCCGTTGCAAATGCATCGGTCGCGATAACACCTGGACCGCCTGCGTGTGAAAGAAGAGCCACCTTTTCTTGTCCTTCCGCAAGTTTTATCTTATCGGAAAGTAGCATAACGTTGTAGAAATCCGCGATGGAATCTACTCGTGGTATGCCGGCTCTTTGCATCGCCGCTTCAAAAACATCATCAGATCCGACGAGCGAACCTGTGTGAGATTTTGCCGCAGCACCTGCCGCTTCTGTTTTGCCCGGTTTTATAACCGCAACAAATTTTCCTGCGTCGCGAAGCATTTTTGCCGCACTCATAAAATCACGAGCATCATTTACTGTTTCCATATACATGAGGACGCTCTCAGTGAGAGGGTCGGTCGCTGCAAAGGCAAGTAAATCGTTCATGTTAACATCTGCGCCTGAGCCGATACTTACGACTCGGCTAAAACCAAAATGTTGAGTGAGCGCTTGGCATGCTACAGGAGCAGCCATACCTCCACTTTGAGTGAAGAATGCTACTGAACCTTTTGGCGGTTGAGAACAAACGAATGTCGGATTGAAGTTGTGATGAGGGGAAATGACACCGAGACAGTTTGTCCCGACAAGTCGTATTCCTTTCAATGCTTCAACAATTTTTCTTTCGCGTTCTTTTCCTTCAGGACCGGCTTCAGAGAAACCGGCAGTCGGCATGACGATGGCTTTTACACCTCTTTTGTGACACTGTTCGATTACTTTTATAATCGATTCATAATGTGCCGCGCCGATGGTAATAACAACGCAGTCAATTTTTTCTTCCGGAATTGAGAGAATATCAGGATAAGCCTTTATCCCGAGAACTGTTTCTCGTTTAGGATTTATCGGATAAACTTTTCGTCCGTCTATCGCTCCGGCGAGTAAGTTTTCAAACATACCGCGGGTAACAGCAGGGACGCCGGGAGAATTTTCAGATTCTGATGCGCCTACGTGTGCAACAATCATGGGGTTGAATAATTCATTCAAACCATTGGTATTTAGACCTTTTTTAGACATTTTCTGCCTCCTTTTCAAATTTCAAACTACCAAAATATCCGATGTCATCCTATCACTCTTATTGATAAATGTCAAATAAATATATAAGTACTAGTTCATCATTCTGGACATGATTCAGAATCCACGTTGTTCGGACGTGGATTCCAGATCGCGGTCTGGAATGACGGATGAGGAGCTGTGAGTCGACGTAAAAAAACACCCCGAAATTAATCGGGGTGGGTTCATTTAATACACGCCGGTGTATTAAGTTATTGGCTTAAACTCTTCAGATGTTGGCCATTGCCATTTATCTTTGAGATATTGGTCAATCGTGCGGGCTGCAGTTTTTCCGTCGCCCATTGCGAGGATAACGGTTGCGCCACCACGTGCGGTATCACCGCCTGACCAGACGCCGGGAATAGAAGTTCTTCCGTGATCGTCAACTCGTAAGTTTCCGATTTTCCCGTATTTAATTTCGGGAATTGCGCTTTGGATTACTGTGTTTGGTTTTTGGCCAATCGCGGTAATAACCAATTCGGCTGGAATGATAAATTCTGATCCGGGGATTATTATTGGACGTTTACGTCCGGAGGCATCGGCCTCTCCCATTTTTGTACGTACGCATCTTACGCCGGCAACTTTTCCTGCTTCGCTCAAAATTTCGAGTGGCGCGACTTGTTCTTGGAGAGTAACCCCTTCTTCAAGTGCGTGCTCAATCTCAACTTTACGAGCGGGCATTTCTTCTCGTGTACGACGGTAAGCAATAGTGATATTTGCATCACCATATTTTTCCATACCGACACGTTTTGAAGAACGTGCTGCGTCCATTGCTACGTTACCGCCTCCGAAAACGACGACGTTTTTGAAATCGGTAAGGTGTGTTTCGTAAGAAGGGTCATAACCATGCATCAAGTTGACGCGGGTTAGCCATTCGTTTGCGGTCATGCTACCGGGTCTGTCTTGTCCCGGAATTCCGAGAGTTGAAGGTTCACCGGCGCCGGTCGCAAAGAATACGGCATCGTAGTCAGCTAAAAGTTCGGGGATAGTTTTTTTATCAATGAACATGTCGTTGATAAGTTCTATTCCGCCAAAGCTAAGAATATAATCCACTTCATTCTTCACAATTTTTTTAGGAAGACGAAATTCGGGAATACCGTACACGAGTACGCCACCGGGAAGATGGAATGCTTCAAACATCGCAACGCGGTGTCCGTGCATTCTCAAATATGCGGCAGCTGTCAGACCGGCAGGACCGGAACCGACGACGGCGACACATTTTCCTGTGTCAGGCATCAATGATGGAACTCTTGGTCCGCCATGATCTCTTTCCCATTCCCACAAGAAGCGTTCAATCGCTCCGATAGAAATAGATTCGCCTTTTTTACCGAGTGAACATCCCAACTCGCATTGTACGTTTTGCGGACAAACGAGACCGGTTATTCCAAAAAGAATGTTGCTTTGTCGATACATATCGACCGCTTTTTGATACCATCCTTTTTGAACAAATTCCAAAATTCTTGGAACGGGAACTTCAACGGGGCAAAGTGAAATACATGCTTGCCGTTTATCTTGCAAACAGCGTGACGCTTCTTTGCAGGCGGCTTCTTCGCAGATACCTGTTTCGACTTGCTTCCAGTTTTTATTTCTTTCATCAGCCGGAAGCGTTGGCATTTCTGGACGACCGAGCTGTGCAGGGCGCCTTGTTGTTTTTTCTTCTTCGCTCATGATTGCGCTTCCTCTTGCAGAGAATACTTACTGTATTCGATTGTTTTTCTGAATTGTTCGAGGGCTTGGGCTTCTTGCGTTCTGAATTGGTTTAATCTCAATTTGAGAGTAGCCCAATCAATAGTGTTGCCGTCAACTTCAGGGCCGTCTACACATAAACGAAATGTTTTTTCGCCGACGTTGTATTGGCATCCGAAGCACATTCCTGTGCCGTCTATCATCATCGCAACAGCGCTGGCAATATAGTGTACATTGCGAGGTTTTGTTTCTGTTGCAAGAACTTCTAGCATAGGGAGTGGACCGACACCGAAGACGTGAGAAAGTTGTTTAGCTTCTCCCAAATAATCCATAAGTGCGATAAAAGGAGGAGTTACTCTTCCTTGAATACGACCTTCTTTTATTTCGCCTTCTTCGATACAAACAATTAACTTATCAACGTATGGACGAATTTTTTCTTCCCAGAATAGGAATTTTTCTTCGCGTGCACCGAGGATAAGAATGATTTTATTTCCGGCTTCTTTCAAAGCGCGAACGACGGGGAACATAGGAGCGACACCGACACCGCCGGCGACGCAAAGAATGGTTCCGTCATATTTTTTAATTTCAGACGCAACACCGAGAGCACCACGAACAGAATAGAGTGTATCGCCGACTTCGAGGGCAGCCATTCTCATAGTTGAAACACCAACTGCTTGAAATACAAGAGTGAGTGTTCCTTTTTCTTGATCATAGTCTGCAATAGTGAGCGGTACTGATTTACCTTTTTCATGAACAATAACGTTCACGAATCGTCCGGGTTCTGCGGTGTGTATTGCTCTTGGAGCATACACGCCTATTTCATATATTTTTGGGGCCAATCGTTTTTTCCAGAGAATGGTATTCTCAGGATAGAGCATTGGCGCTGCCAAAAGTTCACGAATAGTTGGCTTTTGGTGTGACATGATTCCTCCTTTGTTTTGAGGGTAAAATGGAATTTTTTTGTATCATTTTGTCAAAAAACTCTCTATAACGCTTGTTCTTTAGAAACAAGTTCCTGACTATCTTGTACCACAAAGTTTGAGATTGTGCAAGGGGTGTAGCTGTCGTCATTCTGGACTTGATCCAGAATCCACGTTGGCCGGACGTGGATTCCAGATCGCGGTCTGGAATGACGGACTGGTGTTGTGTTATGTCTAATTAAAAAAACCGACATGAATTACCATGTCGGTGTTGTTGTTATTTAGCAACGGCTTCTTTAAGAACCTTCGCTAAACGTTTAATACCTTCTTCGTTTTTTCCGGATTATTGTAGGAGAAGTTAAGGCGCATAGTATGCAAACCGTCTTCAACTTTATTCGGATAAAATGCAACGCCGGGAACATACGCAACTCCATTTTCAATTGCTTTCTCGAAAATTTCGGTGGTATTTACGATGCTAGGAACGGTAACCCAGAGGAAGAGACCTCCTTCGGGGCGAGTCCAGATAACATCTTTCGGCATATGTTTGTCCATCGCGGTCAACATTGCGTCGCGACGTTCCTTGTAAAGAACGCGAACATTTGCAACGTGATCTTTTAACATTCCGCTGGTGTAGATTTTATGAACAGCCATTTGCAGAAGCATACTGGTGAATAAGTCAGAACTTTGTTTCGCCAAAACATTCTTGCTGATAACCGCTTCCGGTGCCACGACCCAAGCGCAACGAAGGCCCGGTGCCAATGTTTTGGAAACTGTTCCAAGATAGAATGTATTATCTTTTGCTAATGATACGATTGGAGCGACATCTTTTCCTTCATAACGAAGATTTCCATATGGGTCATCTTCAATAATGAAGACACCATATTTTTGTGCAAAATTTGCCAGCTCTTGTCTTCGTTCCAAACTCATTGTTACACCGCCCGGATTTTGAAAATTCGGAAGAGCATAAATAAATTTGAAATGATGTTGTCTAAAAAGTTCAGGAAGTAAATCTGTACGCATGCCTTCTTTATCTATCGGGACGGTACAATATTTTGCTCCATGGAAAGTCCATGTTTGCAAAGCTCCGAGGTAAGTCGGGCCTTCTGTACAGACGACCGTTTTTTCATCAACGAAAAGACGACCGACCATATCCAAACCTTGTTGCGCGCCATTAGTAATAATGACATTGCCGACTTCGGCAGGAACTCCATATTTGCGCATACTTTCGCAAAGATATTCTTTGAGAGGTATGTAACCTTCAGTGGTACCGTATTGGAGGGCTTTTGTGCTTTCTTTTTCGAGTACTTCATTGAAGGCCGCTTTTATTTCAGTAACGGGGAACGCTTCAGGGGCAGGCAAACCGCCGGCGAGTGAAATTATTCCGGGCTGATTGGTAAGCGTCAGCAAATCGCGGATAGCGGAACTTTTTAAATAGGGAACACGACCGGCATAACGGCTGTCCCAATCTATGAGTGTTGATTTTTTTTGGTTTTCTTCAGACATTTTTCCTCCTTATAGAAGAATTGAATCAGTAAAGACCGTTGTCAAAAAACAGCCATTCCACACTTCTTTTACCATACAATTGAAAAAATGACAAGGGCTGTTGTTTCGCTGGTCAGGAATGGTAACTAAGATAAAAAAAAGCCCCGATATAAAATCGGGGCTATGAATTATTTGTTAATTGAAATTATGAACCGTATGGTTCGCAATCTCTTCTTAACTCTTTCCATTTGTGATCAACTCTTCTTTGATACGCTGCAACTTTTGCAGGATCAGTGAGAAGATCTTTAAATCTTAGTTGGCTCTTTAGCCATTCTTCGATTGGGTGTACATCTTGTCGTATCTCACCACCTTTCCAATATTCAACATATCGTTCGGGTAAATAATCAAGATACCAAACATGTTCCTCGCCAATCTTTCTTACGTGATGAAGCGGGATAACTCCCGTTTCAATTCCGATGTCACCGATTTCTCGAGCTTTATCAGCAGGATAACCCCAACCGCGAGGACAAGGAGAAATGCATTGTAAAAATGCAGGTCCTTCTCTTCCGGCTTCAAATGCTTCCTTCGCTTTGTGTTCAATGTCGTGAGGCCACAATGTTGAAAGTGTGGTCATCGCAGCATAAGTAGTCGCAGGTTGGCAAAGAGCAAGACGAATCAAGTCTTTACCTTGAGCATTTGGTGAAGTAAGAAATCCCTTTGGAGTGGTTGTTGTGTGTGAACCTTTCGGTGAAGTACCGGAAGATTGCGTTCCTGTGTTTTGATATCCATTATTGTCATAACAGAGATAAACACCGGGGTCGCCACGTTCTAGCCATCCAAGTAAGGAACCCAGACCGATATCCGCAGTAGCACCGTCGCCGGCGATACCGAGAACTTGAACATCATTCGTACCTTTTGGTAAACGACCTTTGTTTTTAAGTGCGGTGTAAGCCGCTTCCATGCCAGTCATCGCTCCACCCGTTGTTTCAAAAATAACGTGTGTAAAATTTATTTTCCACGCAGTGAGCGGGTAAATATATTGTGCGACGATACTGCAACCGGAAGCTCCGACAACGATAACTTGTTTCGGATTCGCTGCACCTAAAACGGTAGGTTCAATCGTTTGATTGATGGTACAACCGGCACAAGCCGCTTGACCGTTGCCGAGTGGGCAAAATTTTTCTTCTTGGTTACTCATATTGAGTCTCCTTTTTCTACGCCAACCCATGTTGAACGAATATCATCGTGCCATTTTTTGGGTGATTTCAAAGATTGGATAATTTCCAAAGCTTGTTCCACTGTAAGAACGCGTCCGCCTAAACTATCAATAAAACTTCGAACAAAAGGTGCCCGAGTTGTATTGGTGAGTGAAGTTGCAACGTCTTCGCAGAGTGGAGGCATGGCTGATCCGTAAACGCCGGAACGATCCAATACCGCAACCGCTTTTTTTCCTTGAAGTGCTTTTCGAACCAAATCCACAGGGAATGGTCTGAATGAAACGACACGCAGTGCGCCGACCTTTTCGCCGTTTGCACGTGCTTGTTTTACCGCTTCTTTAACAGTACCAAAACGTGAACCCATGGTAACGATGGCATAGTCCGCATCTTCCATTTCATATTCTTCAATAAAAGAATGAACAGGCCAGAAGTTTTTGGAATAAAAATCCGTTGCTTCTTTGATAACAGTTGGAGCTTTCTCCATAGCATCAACGAGTGCGAATTTTGCTTCCATGAATGCATTCGGAAGCACGAGGCCGCCGGTTGCATGTGGATGTTCCATATCAAGCATTGAACAAGGTCTGTGGTAGATTCCTAAATATTTACGAAACTCCTCAATACCTTTTTCATTCAAGATTTTATTAATAACAGTCGTGTGACTGATTTCAAAACCATCGTAGTTTACCCAAACAGGAAGTTGTATTCTTAAGTCTTCGCCTATTTTAAAAGCGAGGAGAGTAAAGTCGTAAACTTCTTGCGCGTTTTTCGCGAAGAACATGATAGCTCCGGAATCCCGGAACGGCATGACGTCGCTATGACCAGCGTGGATGTTGATCGGAGCTGAAATTTCACGGTTAGCCGCGATAATAACAACAGGGCAACGAGCACCGGGCATCGCGTGTAAAAGTTCAGACGCATACGCTAGACCTTGAGAACAGCTTGGCCCTGCAACTCGAGCACCGCATTGGCTCGCTGTGTAGCAAGCTGAGAATGCTTCAATTTCGCCATGTAATACGCGAACTTCACCGGGAAATTCTCCCGATCTTTTGAATTCCGCTACATGTTCTGAAACTTGAGTTGATGGGGTGATTTGATATACGGCAACAACGTCAGTGTCCGCGTGGACAATCGCTTTTGCCGCCATAAGATTTCCGTCTCCGGGTTGTATGACATACTTTTTGTCAGTCATTATTTTGTCTCCTTTTCAGGAACCATGTGAATAGCTTTGCTTGGACATACCGTTACGCATGCCGCACAGCCTTTGCAGTGGTCGTAATCAATGCCGACAACTTTTAGTAATCCATTTTCACCTTCTTCGGTAAGAATGGAATTGTCGTTGCACGCTTGTGCGCAAGATAAACAGTGAATACATTTATCAAGATCCAATATCGGCCGTTCCGTTCTCCACGTACCGGTCTTATTAACCTGGAAATTTCCAGTCGCAGGAACTGAACCGCCGGGCAATATATCTTGCCATGCTATTTTTTTCGGTAGAACAACTTCTTCCCAAGGGATGTCTGTTCCTCTTCCGTCAAATTCTAACGTTTCAGCAAATCCGCGTTCCATCGCTCTTTGGTTTGTGCTTACCACTTTGTGTCCTTTTTCTTCATAAGTTGTTTCAATGGTTTTATTCATTGATTCTAAAGTGAAGAAAGGGAAGATGTGGAGAAGCGCACCCAAGATGGTGGTGTTCGGATGGCTACGTTTTGTTTTTAGTTCTTCTCTTGCAATTCTTGATGCATCTATTGTGACAACGCGATGTGGTCCGAGTTTGAGTTCGCGAGCGATCTCTTCCGGAGTTTTATTCGTGTTGATTAAATAAATCGTGTCTTTGTGTGTACCTTGAATGAGTATTCCTCTGGCAATAGAGGGGTCAACAATAATGATGACGTCCAATTTTACCGGAGTGTAGAATACTTCGATAGGGTCTCTTCCTATGCGGTTATAAACGCGTATAGGTTCGCCTTCTTTTGCGGCACCAAATATTGGGGCACTAGTCGCATCATATTCTTGGCCTTGTTCGACCAAATGAGCGACGAGTTCGGTCAAGATAGCCGAAGCGCCTACTGCGCCTTGGTTACCGCGTCCGTGCCAAACAATTGTTACCGGTGGCATATTCGATTCTAACTTGTCAAAGTACGATATTTTGGCTTTTTGTTGGTTCATCTTTAAACCTCCTTAAATTCAATTTCCGAAAAGTCTCCGTATCCGTCATACCATAAAATAGTGGTATTAGTCAAGTGGTTTTGGCTTTTTTGTAGTTCTTTGTCGTAATCGCCATTTTTCCTCGCCCGATGCCAGGTTTCATCGGTATTGGAACGTTTCGTATCGTCCGTCTGATTCGTCTCGTCCGTCCGTATCGTTAGTGAGCCGTTTCGTCCTTTTCCCGGGTTTTTGGGCGCGCCCGCCCAACCTTCGTTGCGCCAACGAAAAAGGGAAAAGGACGAAACGGCGAACGTCGGTTTATTCATTGGAAAATCTCTCAAAAAAACGGTATACTGGAATTCTCCCATAGCGGAGAAAAAACTATGAAAATTTTTGTCATTGTCGACACATTAAATCAAAGCGAAGTGAATGAATACCTTCTGGAAGAAGTGCTTTTTTTGAGAACGCAAGATATTGATGTGCGTTTCATTACTCTCGGTAAAGAAGATCCGAACAACACACTCTACAGTGAAAATCGCTTTACCAAAGAAAGTTTTATGACTGTCCCATATCGTCATTGGTGGAATATCCAAGATTGGAAAAACTTTAAATTGTTCATGGTAAACGAACAGCCGAATTTGGTTATTACCTGCGGAAACAAGGCAGACTTTTTCGGTCGTCTTGTCGCATGGGAAACCAAAGTTTCCAAAATTTTTGTTTTTGCTCATGATGTTTTTGAAATCGCGCAAAGAAAAAAACATTTTTATGACGGCTTTTTGTCTCGTATAACCGACCGATATATTGTTTGCTCTGATGAGGCAAAAAATAAGCTTCTCTCAAATGGTATCCCGAATAATAAAATAACTCTTCTTTATGATGGAATAGTTTTTCAGAAATACGGACAACCGATATCTACGAAAATAAGACAACAAGTCGGGTTATTGCCGGATGATTTCGCTTTTATTTGTGCCACCTCTCTCACACCCGAAAGTGGTGTCGACGTTTTGCTTCGCGCTTTTGCGAGAGTAGTGGGAGGAAAGCTTATAATTTTTGGTGACGGACCCGAAAGAAAAAGTCTCGGCGCACTTTCTATTCGCCTTGAATTAAGTGAGAGAGTTATTTTTCTTTCAACATTTGATGATATTCCGGGGCTCCTTTCTTCTTCAAATGCGATGATATGTCCTTCAAAAAAAGGAGAGTTTTCGCCCTCGATTATCCATGGGTTGCTTTCAGGTCTCCCCGTAATTGCCACCGATTCTCCCGAGGTAAGGGAATTAGTTAAAGACAATGAAAACGGAATCATCGTAAGAAGACAGGATTCCGAAAATTTGGCGGAAGCAATAAATCACGTGATGTTTGATAGAAGTCTTTATGAAACCCTAAAAGGGAATACTAAAAATAATCTTGCCAAGTTTTCACTCTCATCACACGCAGCAAAACTTCTCTCACTCGCACAAAAAAAATAATTTTCAAAAAATCCCATTTTTTCGTCATTCTGGGCTTGACCAGGGAATCCACGTTCACCGCTCGCAACATAGATTCTGAATCAAGTTCAGAATGACAAAAACAAATTTATTTCGTCGTCATTCTGGGCTTGACCCGGAATCCACGTTCACCTCTCACACCATAGAGTCTGAATCGAAATCAGGATGACAATAATCATAGATTGGTGATATTATAGAACAGAAAACAATATTTTAATGAAACACAAAATCTGCTATATTTTACCCGAATATCGGGAGGACAGCGCTACGCACTTTTCATACATCGGAAGTCTTTTGAACGAAGCAAACAAGGAACTTGAAACATATCTCATTATTGAAAAGGGGAATTATCCAAGAGCGAATTTCGGCTGTGAAAAAATATTACTCATTGATTCGAGTAATATTCTCTTTCGCGCAATAAAACTTTTTTCTGTTTTTATTAATGCAAGGAAAAATGGCTATCGTGATTTTTATGTGCACTATTCTTTTCTCTCCGCCATAATTGCATCGCTTATTGCACGGCCGACAGGAGGAAGAGTTTTTTATTGGAACTGTGGAGAACCTTGGAAATATAAGCGATTTTTCTTTCGCGAAATCTTTGAACGCCTTGCCTACAAGCTGGTAACTTTTCTTGTAACCGGTACTGAAAAACTCGGAGGGGAATACACTGTTCATTACGGCATTTCAGCCAAAAAAATTAAAATTCTTCCAAATTGGGTAGATACCGAACGATTCAAAAATATTCCCGATAAAGAACTGCTTCGTGAAGAATTTGATATTCCTGAAGGGAAGAAGGTTATTTTCTTTGCGCATCATTTATCTCGAAGAAAAGGTTCGCGTATAATACTTCCGGTTGTCAGAGATTTGCTCGCTATCCGAAAAGATTTTTATATGATTGTCGCGGGGTCCGGTCCTGACGAAATAAATCTTCGTGACCGTGTGCGAGGATCATCAGTAATTTCTCCGTATGTCAGATTTGTGGGTGCCATTCCAAATAAGGAAATTCAAAAATATTTTGGAGTTGCCGATATTTTCTTTATGCCGTCTCAAGAAGAAGGTTTTCCCAGAGTGATTCTAGAAGCGATGTCAGCCTCTGTTCCAATAGTCGGAAGCGATGTAGGTTCCGTAAAAGAAATCGTCCCGCCCTCACTTTTGCCCTACATTATAAACTCAATTGAAGCCAAAGATTTTATACAACCCCTAAACGACCTCCTTTCTCTAACCCCGACGGAGCTAGCTCAAATAAAATCCACTCTCGCCACAAAAGCCAAAGAATACAACACCCAAACCGTCGCCCAAAAATTCACCCAACTTTTCACCAAGGGTAGTCCTAAGTAAAAAAAATAAAAAACCGATTCGCCTTCACGAACCGGTTTTTTAATATGATTTTTACACCCCCCCCTTTTTTTTTATTTCCCGCGGAGTTTAATTGATTTGTATGTGATGAGGATAAGGGAGAGAAGGAAATAAAAAGCTAATGAAGATATCGCGACCGATTCTTTTTCAAAAGGGCTATACTCTGAGTGGATCCAAGGATTTACAATGACTAAAAATATATGGATAAATAAATACACACAAGTAAATTTTTTCCATAAAAAGAATACCTCTTCTTTTGTCCAATATATTACTAAACTGAAAATAAAGATTGGAACAAAAATGGAGCATATTAAAAAAATATATGCGCTAACACACGGCATCGTTAATTCATATTCACAACGGTTAATGGGTGTATTAAAAGATAAAAATACAGAACCGATAGAAATTAACGTTCCGAGCGCGCTAATCAATGTAATATTTTTTTTATTTAACATAATATATATTTTCTAATACAATACTTTAATCATACCACCTTCAACCTTTCATTCAACTAAATGAAAAACCAATTCGCCTTCACGAACCGGTTTTCTTATATGATTTTTACAACCCCCCCCTTTTTTTTTATTTCCCGCGGAGTTTAATTGATTTGTAAGTGATGAGAATAAGGGAGATTGTCGTATAAATTATAGTTAAATAGAAGGCCATTGCCATTTTATCTACCGCTAGATAAGAGTCCTGTTTCCATGAAGAAAAAAGAATAATTAAAAAATAAATAAAAAAATACAAAAGAGTAAATTTTTTCCAATAAATATAAATTTCATCCCTCAGAAAACAAACGACTATACTGAAAAAAAATAATGGAAAAAAAACAAATAACAAATCCAATGTAAAGATCCCCAGACAGGCAGTAAATTGTGAATTAATAAAGTCGCAATATCTTGGGTCCCATCGAAAATTTATTTGTAAATTCCATAATATAATAAAAGCAAGTACCCCAATAAAGCTCACCCCCAACACTATTTTTTTAGTTAACATAATATATTTTTTTAATATGATACTTTAATCATACCACCTTCAACCTTTAATTCAATCAAATGAACACCCGATAACTTTTCTTTTGTCGGCCTCAAATCAAATTCATCGCCATCATCATTGTCATCGAGATCAACCGGCTTTGTCATTACCGTCGTTACGTTGATTTTTGGTCGGTAATGAGTTTCAACTGCTGAATTTTCCGTTTTTACATACGAAGCCAGAGGTTTAAATGCAGGCTCCTTTTTACCTCCAATCGTCCATTTATAAGTCAGTGGAATTGGATTTTTTGTAATACTAATCCCATTTTGTTTAATGGAAGAAATAATCATTTCAATTTTATTCGCTTTTGTTTTGTATTTTGAGAAAAATAATTCTGTCGTATTTCCTGCTTGGTCTGTTATCACAGAAGATTTAGTTGATGATATTATGGTTGTTGCCGAATAATTATCTTTTCCGATAATATTAAGCGTTTTCTTATCAATATCAAATGAAATCGAAACATCTGGCGGTGTTACGTCATATACTGTTTCTTGGTTTGGTTTTGGAATCATTGATACATCAATGATTCCATCTCCGTTGAAGTCAATTTTAAGAGGTGAAGAGATATCGCCATTTATTGGGGTATCGAAAAATACTTGCGTGCCAATCTGTGAAGGTATCGCGGAAAAAGATGTTGTTTCGAGAATAGTATCACCTTCCTTTTTTTGAATATCGAGAGCGAAACTTCCTGAATCATATCCGATAAGTGATAAATGCTGAGCGAAATCAGCGGGAGCTATAATATATTTTGAGTCCCCGATTTCGCGATAATAGGTGCCGGGAATATTTGTTTCGGGTTGGTTTGTTGCTGTGGAAATCCCCGTGTGGTTTCCTTGGGAATCGTAGAGATTAAGAGAGAGTGGTGAATGGAGTGC
>CAIJYI010000039.1 GCA_903824855.1 uncultured bacterium
AATGAGTTTCAACTGCTGAATTTTCCGTTTTTACATACGAAGCCAGAGGTTTAAATGCAGGCTCCTTTTTACCTCCAATCGTCCATTTATAAGTCAGTGGAATTGGATTTTTTGTAATAATAATCCAATTTTGTTTAATGGAAGAAATAATCATTTCAATTTTATTCGCTTTTGTTTTGTATTTTGAGAAAAATAATTCTGTCGATACACAGGACGACCCTGTGTATTTTTGTTTGTTTTGCGAAAATTTTTACTTTATTTCCCGCGCAATTTTATGGATTTATAGGTTATGAGGATGAGGGAAATAACGGCAAAAAGTCCGGAAAAGAAGAACGTGAGGGATTCTTGGTCGAATCCGTAACCGGGGTTAAATCCGCCACCACCACTTTGTGGAGAAATAAGGAGAATTATCGCGACAATCGGGATATACCAAAGAGCGAATTTTTTCCAAGAGAGATAAACGCCTTCTTTGAGGAAATAGAGCGGGATGAGAGAGAAAAAGGTTGTCGACGAAAAGAAAAATAGTATCGAAAAAATATTCATTCCAACAAGGCAATTACTACCCATCAAATACCCCGAATTAGCATATATATTTCGACAAAATCCAATTTCAGTTGGAAAAGAAGTTATTACAAAAGCAATAACTGGTATAAAAACCGAAATCAATAATGATATTTTCACCTGTTTTTTGTAATTCATATATTTAGTATATCACACTTCTACCTCCTCCCATCTCCCTTTTCCACAACTTTTTTATCATCGCAATGTTTTTTCTTCTCAATCTCCTTAATCTTTAAATCAATTTGATTGATAAGGGTATCAACAATCGCTGAAATTCTTAGTCCTTCTGTTTGGTCAATAACATATTTTCCTTTCTCTTTCTTTTTCGATACTTCTGTAATTTCTTTTTTCAATTCAGAAAGCTGAGCTTTTGAGGCGTCATAATTTTCTTTATTAAATTGTTTTTCAGCAGGTTCAACATTTTCTAGAAGTTCTTTTCTTGTTTTTTCTGGAAGCGTTTGGATTTCATTTTTAAGAGTTTGGAAAGTAATTGTTTTTTCATTTTCGTCAGTAAAAACAACGGAATCGATAATTCCATCGCCGTTTTGATCAAGAGAAAGTTCTTTTGCGTCATTTAGGGTGTTTATCGTAAGCGTTGCTTTTGTGAGAGGATTGACAGGGATATCGGTAAAGGTTTGCGTTTCTTCTTTTGTATCTTCTTGATACTGTTCAAGATTTAACGTAAAAGTACCGGTTCCTGTACCTTGCAATTGAATTTTTGTTCCAGTTTCCAGCGGAAAACCGAGATATTTTCCTTCACCCATTTCGAGATAATATGAATTCGGCATTTGCGTGTCGTAAAGGGTGTTTGTGACGGTTGATTTAGTTGAAATGCCGACATGATTGCCGTCTGTGTCTGTAATATCAATTTTTACTGGGGAGTGGAGAGAGAGGCGGATGAGAGGAGTTAAGTTGTTTGGAATCAACAAATTTGGATCCGTTTTAACATAACCTAATCCATTTGAGGGATTCGGTATTTCTTTAAAGATATTCTCAATAAGATTACGAACACTTTTTACCTCAAGTATAGAGCCGTGGGATCTATTTTTTTGAAAATTAATATATTGATTTCCCATTGAATTATTATACCCATTCAAATCCACATAATACGTCTCCGTATTCATCGCAACCTGACTCGGAACCACCACCGTGCCATCTCCATCAAACGTAAACAACGGTTCAACACCAAAAACTGTTTTTGTGCAAGACCCGGTAAATGACGGCGGGCAAGTTGTCGGAACAACTTTTCCTATATAATTTATTCCCCGAATCGTTTCCGGAATTCCCCAGCCTGCAATCTGCACTACTCGCATTTTTTCCGGCGGTACCCAGTTATCAATTTCATCATGAAGAGTTTGCGCTTCCTCCAGCATATCCATTAGTATCACTTTCGGGTGAATTATATCACCATCCGGAGCAGAAGAGTGTCCATCTTTTCCGGTAAGAAAATCAGCGAGCGCGCCATATGTCGTAATCGTAGTCGTGCTATATTTGCTTTTGTAATAATCGAGAACTGAATTTGCGTTAAAGAGCGGGTCTCCGGTAAGGGTTCTCAATGTGGAATCTTGCGAAACAAGCGTAGTGTAATTTTTTCCGAAATCATTCACGTGATTAAAATATTCTTTTGACGGTAAAAGCGTATAAGCCGATTTCATATTTTGAGCGACGAGACGACCAGTTACGGCGTCGGTAAACAATCCAAATTTATCAGGAAGGTTTTCTCCGGTTCCGTGAAGCATTGTGGCTATTGCTTGTGGTGTTCCAAGTTGTGGAGTATCGACAAGAATCAGTGTCTCGGTTGATGACGCAATATCCTGATAGTCGTGAAGGATTTTTTTTGCAAGCAAACCACCCATACTATGTCCGATTATAGTGACTTTTCCGGTATCGGAAGTGTTGGCTAGATTTCGAATTTGACTTAAAAGATATGGTGCGTCTGTAGAATATACATCATCATAATATATTCTTCCATTATCTTCTTTTCCTCCGGAAAGTATTTTACTGAAAGCTAAGCGCCAATCGTACGGAAGCGCTTTCCAATCATTAATCTCATTCGACGTTTTGAGCGCATTCATTGAATCGATAAAACTCACATAAAAATTTTCTCGCAAAATATCGGGAAAAGCGAGTACGTTTGCTTGATCTATAGTTCCCAAATATGGATCTGTTTTTGTATAAATATTTGCATTTTCAGATGAGCCGTCCGGGTTCAGCATAAGTTCTGCTGTATCGGTATACCAATTCGGTTCCCAGAGTTGGTCTTCGCAATTTACAAAACAATCAATTTTTTGATTGAATAAACGCGATGCTTTAATTCCCGGCAAAAACGCGACATTGCTATACCCGGTCGTAAACCCCAACTCCCCATTTTCCGGAAATCTCACCACCCCTCCGTTGGCTTCGTAGTGATACGAGTAGTGTCCTTTTGGGAAAGTTCTGATATGGGAATAGCTCTCTCCGATTTTTGTGAGCGGGTAACTTTTTGATTCAGTTCCGTCATTCGCCCAGAGAGTTACATCGTCAGTTGTTCCTGTGTAGTCGATTGAAAATGTGAAATTTGTTTTATCGGCGACTCCTTTCGCATCAATCAAACCGTCATCTTCTGTTTCCGTAGAATCAGAGAGTATGTTTGATACCGGAGTCGTCTTTGCCGGGTCAGTCATAAGAAACGGAATAAAATCAACATAATCGCTGACTCTGTTATTCCCCAATCCATCAATATTCAAAAGTGAATGATACGGGCCGACGGTCGAACCCCACCAGTTGTTTTTTGCATCAATCGGTTCCGCAATACTGTTATACACTCCATATCCGTTGTTGTTGTGAATGGAACTTTGTGAAATCATTGTCGTTCCTCCAGAATGAACAATCCCAAAATTCGCACTGTTTGTAATTTCGGAATGAAGTACTGTGAGTGTACCGCCGAGGTTTAATATTTCAGCACAGGAATATCCGCCATTTTTAAGGATAGCGTAATTGAAATTTGCTGAAGCTCCGGAATTTATGACTATTCCATCCCAAGAATCCCCCCACTGAGAACTTCCATTATGTCCTCCGATACTATCGTCATTTATTGAAGTGAAATATATAGGGTCTGAAATACTTCCCAAAACATTCAATGTGCCACTGACGGAAAATCCGATATTTGGTTGTCCCGGTTTTACGATAACTCCCGGTTCTATAGTAAGAGAAGAACCAACCGGAATATTTATCGGTGCGGAGAGAAGATAAGGGCTTTCAGCTTTTGTCCAGACGGTACCGGGTGCAATATTTCCGGAGATGATCGTGAGGGCAAGTGTCGATACCGGCACGAGGAAAAAGGCGACGGCGAGCGCTCCGAATACTATTTTGTATTTCATTGTATAAAAACTGACCTTAGAGTAATAAGCTACCGCCGAAGCGTAGCACCTTGCCCCAAATACAGCAACTTGACGAAGAGGGAATAGATAGTCAGGTTTACCTAGGGTAGTCCTGTGTACACAGGCGATCTCCTCGCCTTAAGAAAAGATTTTTTTATGATTGTCGCGGGTTCCGGTCCCGATGAAATCAATCTCCGCGACCGTGCGCGAGGTTCTTCCGTTCTTTCTCCCTATGTTAGATTTGTCGGCCCTATTCCAAATAGAGAAATTCAAAAATATTTCGGAGTCGCCGATATTTTCTTTATGCCATCACAGGAAGAAGGTTTTCCCAGAGTGATTCTAGAAGCGATGTCAGCCTCTGTTCCAATAGTCGGAAGCGATGTAGGTTCCGTAAAAGAAATCGTCCCGCCCTCACTTTTGC